>CAMFIX010000498.1 GCA_945952425.1 uncultured Pseudorhodobacter sp.
GAGCTGGCCAAGGCCGGGCTGAAGGACACCGACGGCAATGGCTTCGTCAACGTGGAAGGCGGCGGCGATCTGAACGTCACGCTGCTGACCCAGTCGGACTATTCGACCGACAAGAACCTGGCCGAAGGCGTCGTCGCCATGATGGGCGACATCGGGGTCAAGGTCACGCTGCAGGCGCTGACCGGCAAGGACTTCGACAATGCCCGCGACAGCGGCAAATACGACTGGATCATCATCCGCAACGGCACCGAGCTGATTACCGTGGTGCAGAACACGACGGCCCTGGCGCCCACCGGCCCCTCGATCGACGTGAACCACCGCGCCAATGGCAAGGGCGAGCTGGACCTCCTGGACTATGAAAAGGATCTCGTCGACACGGTGAACAAGTTCATCGCGTCCCGCGATCCGGCCGAGCGGCAAGAGCTGATGAAGCACTACCAGAACGTCTATACGACCAACCTGGACGGCATCGGCCTGACGGCCTATCCGGGCGCCCTGATCGTGAACAAGCGGTTCGCCAACATTCCTCCGGGCGCGCCGATCTTCATGTACAACTGGGCCGAGGACAACATCATCCGCGAGCGCGTCTTCGTGCCGAAGGACAAGCAGATCAACGCCGAGCTGCATCCGAACACCCTGCCGGGTGCCCCGGGTTCGGCCGGGCCGATCTCGGCCAACTAAGACAGGCAGCGCCGCGGGCAGGTCTCCCCCTGCCCGTGGCCTCCCGGGGACGGGTCCGCCCGTCCCCCTCTTTCCCCCTGCCATAGGTGCGACATGCTGCGATTCCTGGCCATCCGCCTCGGGCAGGCCATTCCCGTGCTATTCGTGATGTCGATCATCACCTTCATCATCATCCAGGCCCCGCCCGGAGATTACGCCGACTTCCTGCGCACCAACCTGATCACCCAAGGCAATGCGACGATCGAGGCCGCCGATGCCTTCGCCCGCGAATACCGCCTGGCCCATGGGCTGAACGACCCCCTGCCCGTGCAATACCTGCGCTGGATCTGGGGCATCGTCAGCCGCGGCGACTTCGGCGAGAGCTATGCCTACAACAAGCCCGTGCTGGATGTGATCGAGCAGCGCCTGCCCAAGACGATCATGATCGCGCTGACTTGCCACTTCTTCGCCAGCGTCATCGGGATTTCCTTCGGCATCCTGGCAGCGACCCGGCAATACACCTGGGTCGACACGGTGCTGAGCTTTGTCAGCTTCCTCGGCATGACGATCCCGCGCTTCCTCTTCGCGCTCATCATCCTCTACATCCTGGCCTACAAGCTGAACGTGCAGGAGATCGGCTCGTTCTTTTCCACCCGCTATGGCGGGCAGGATTGGTGGCTGGGCTGGTTCGATTTCAACTGGGGCAAGCTCTGGAACCTCATCAGCCATGTCTGGCCCGTGGTGGCCGTGGCGACCATCGGGGGGCTGGCTTATAACATGCGGGTCATGCGGGCCAACCTGTTGGACACGCTGAACGCGCAATATGTCGAAACCGCCCGGGCCAAGGGCCTTGGCGAAGGTGCGGTCATCCTGCGCCATGCGGTGCCCAATGCGCTCCACCCGCTGATCGCCTACCAGGGCGTCGTGCTGCCCTATATGCTGACCGGCGAGATCGAAGTGGCCATCGTCTTCGGCCTGGCGACCATCGGGCCGGCCATCGTGGGCTCCATGGCCATCGGCGATGTCTTCGTGACCGCCTCGTTGCTGCTGGTTCTGGGGGCGACCCTCATCATCGGCAACATCATCGCCGACCTTCTTCTGGCCCTTCTTGACCCGCGCATCCGGGTGGGGAGCAACTGATGACCCAGACCGCGCCGCAAACCGAACAGGCCGACGACCGGACCTCGACCGTCGCCACCCGCAGCCAAAGCTATCCCGCGCTGGTCTGGCGCCGCTTCCGCCGGTCGATCCCGGGGATGTTTGGCCTGACCCTGGTCTGCCTGCTGCTTTTGTCGGCCATCTTCGCCGAATTCGTGGCGCCGATGGACCCGAACGAGCCGACCGTCTCCTTCGCGCCGCCCGATCATATCTCGTTCGAGACCAAGGACGGCTTCACCCTCTGGCCGGTGGTCTATGCGATCGTCGAGACCGACCAACTGGACCCGGTGACCTATCAGCCGCTGATGGGCCCCGACCTCGACCATCCGCGCTATCTGACCTTCTTCGCCCAGGGCGAGCCCTATCGGCTGATGGGCCTGATCCCGATGAGCCGCCACCTGGTCGGCCTGTCGGATGGCCAGCCGCTGCATCTTCTGGGCACCGACAAGCTGGGCCGCGATATCCTGTCGCGCGGGGTTTTCGGGGCGCGGCTGACGCTGATGATCAGCCTGGTCTCGATCACACTGATCACGGTGATCGGCACGCTTCTGGGCATCACCTCGGGCTATATCGGCGGGCGGTTCGACATGTGGTTCCAGCGCTTCGTCGAGATCGTATTGGCCTTCCCGCAGCTGCCCTTGTATCTGACCCTGACGACGCTGATCCCGCCCACCGCGCCTTCTCCGATCTTCCTGAGCTTCGTCATCCTGGTCATCGTCGGCCTCGGCTGGGCGCAGTTGTCGCGCGAGGTGCGGTCCAAGACCATGGCCATGGCGCGGGTGGATTACGTGCGCGCGGCGGTCGCCGTGGGCGCCAGCGACGGGCGGATCATCACGCGCCACATCCTGCCGAACGTGCTGAGCCACGTCATCGTCAGCGTGACCCTGGGCATCCCCGCGATCATCCTCTTGGAAAGCTTCCTGGGCTTCCTCGGCTTTGCGGTCAAACCCCCGCTGATCTCCTGGGGGCTGATGCTTCAGGATGCGCAGACCTTTTCGGTGATCGGCTCTTACCCCTGGATTCTCTCGCCCGTCGGCTTCGTCCTGCTCGCCGTCTTCGCCTTCAACGCCCTTGGCGATGGTCTGCGCGATGCCATCGACCCCTATTGAGG
>CAMFIX010000499.1 GCA_945952425.1 uncultured Pseudorhodobacter sp.
ATGGCAGTTGTTGCGGCTGGTCGCCGTGCCGGTCGAGGCGCGGACATGGGCCATGAAGAGGCCCGAGCGCACCTGCTCGGTCAGGCTTTTCAGATTGGGGTCGGACCAGGCCGGGTGAACGTCGCGAAAGAGCCCGGGCTCGGGCCGGTCGGCATACCAGGCGACGCCGAAGCCATCGGCATTGATCGCGGTATGGGCCTGGGTCGCGTGATGGCTTTGGTGGATCAGCGAATGGCCGGGGCGAGAGATGATCTCGTCCAAAAAGATCGGCTGTCCGGTATAGGCGGCCCAACGGCACATGATGGCTCCTCTCCCCGCCAGTTTGCCCGGGCGGAGTTAGGGAAAGGTTACCTTAGAAATCCTCGACCGCCTCGACCACCACGAGGTCGCGGGTCGCCGCCCCCTTGGCATGGGAAAGCGCAGCCTGGTAGGCGGCAGAGTGATAGCACGCCACCGCCTTTTCCAGCGAGGGGAAGATCGCGACGACGTTGCGGGCGCGGTCTTTGCCCTCCAGCTGAACATAGCGGCCCCCCCGGGCGACGAAACGGCCGCCATGGGCCGCGATCGCCTCGGTCGCGCCCTTGGCGTAAAGGCCGTAAGCCGTGGCGTCGGTCACTTCGACATGGGCGATCCAGAAGGCTTGCGGCATCGTGTTTCCTTACGCTGTAAGGGCGGCTTCCACCGCCAGAAGGGCTGCGGGGGCCAGCGCGATATCGGCACCGCCGCCCTGCGCCATGTCGGGACGGCCGCCGCCGCCTTTGCCGCCGAGGGCCTCGACCGCCGCCTTGGCCAGGGTAACCGCGCTGATGCGCCCGGTCAGGTCTTGCGTGACGCCTGCGGCCACGGCGGGCTTCGCCCCGGTGTCGGCGATCAGGACGACGGCTCCGCTGCCGAGCTGCGCCTTGAACTGGTCGATCAGGGCGGGCAAGTCCTTGCCCGAGACGCCTTGCAGCACTTGGGCGATCACCTTGATGCCGTTGATTTCCTTGACTTCCACTCCCGCGCTGCCGCCTGTGGCGAGGTCACGGCGAAGTTGCCCAACCTCGGCCTGCGCGGCCTTCAGATCGGCCTTCAGCTTTTGCACCTTGGCCAGGAAGTCTTCGGGCACACAGCCAAGCTCCCGCGACAGTGCATCAAGAATTGCATAGTGGTGCCGGACATCGGCAAGGAATCCCGGCCCAGTGACGGCTTCGATGCGCCGAACTCCTGCGGAAGAGGCATTTTCAGACAAAATCTTGAAACTGCCGATCTCGCCCAGGCGGGTCACATGGGTGCCGCCGCAAAGCTCAAGCGAGTATGTCTTGCCGTCCAGCCCCTTGCCCGACCCCAGCGCCTCGCCCATCGAGACGACGCGGACTTCCTCGCCATATTTCTCGCCAAAGAGCGCCTGCGCACCGAGGCCGCGGGCGGCGTCGGGGGTCATGACGCGGGTCTCGACCTTGCCGTTCTGGCGGATGATCGCGTTGACTTCATCCTCGACCTTGGCGATTTCGGCGGGGCTCATGGCCGCCCCATGCGCGAAGTCGAAGCGCAGGCGGTCGGGGGCGTTCAAGCTCCCGCGTTGCGCCACATGCGCGCCGAGGGCGTTGCGCAGCGCCTCGTTCAGCAGGTGCGTCGCGGTGTGGTTCGCCTCGATCTTGGCGCGGCGGGCGTGGGCGACTTCCAGCTGGGCGGGTTGGCCCTTGGCGACCTGGCCCTCGATCACTTTCCCGACGTGCATGAAGACGCCTTGGGACTTGCGGGTGTCGGTGACCTCGATGAGGCCCGTTTGCGTGCGGATCAGGCCTGCATCGCCGACCTGGCCGCCGCTTTCGGCGTAGAAGGGGGTTTGGTTGACGACGACCTGCACGGTCTCCCCGGTCGCGGCCGAGCCGATGGCCGCGCCGTCGCGGACCAGCGCCAGGATGTTTCCTTCAGCGGTTTCCGTGTCATAGCCGAGGAATTCGGTGACCCCATGCGCCTCGGCGAGTTCAAACCAAATCTTGGCGTCCTTGGCCTCGCCGGTGCCGACCCAAGAGGCGCGGGCCTTCTGGCGCTGCTCGTCCATCGCGGCCTCGAAACCGGCCACATCGACCTCGCGGCCCTTTTCGCGCAGCGCGTCCTGCGTCAGGTCGAGCGGGAAGCCATAGGTGTCGTAAAGCTTGAAGGCCGCAGCCCCCGGGAGCGCGCCGCCCTCGGGGAGCCTCGCCAGCTCGTCATCCAGCAACCGCAAGCCGCGGTCGAGGGTCTGGCGGAAGCGGGTTTCCTCCAGCTTCAGCGTCTCCTCGATCAGGGTCTGCGCCCGGGTCAGCTCTTGATACTGCGCGCCCATCTGGCGGACGAGCGCCGGGACCAGGCGGTGCATCACCGGGTCTTGCGCGCCCAGCATATGGGCATGGCGCATGGCGCGGCGCATGATGCGGCGGAGCACATAGCCGCGGCCCTCGTTGGAGGGCATCACCCCGTCGGCGATCAGGAAAGAGGTCGAGCGCAGGTGGTCTGCGATCACGCGGTGGTGGATCTTGCCCGTGCCATCGGGGTCGGAGTTGGTGGCGTGCGCACTGGCCTCGATGAGGCTGCGCATCAGGTCGGTGTCGTAATTGTCATGCTTGCCCTGCAGAAGCGCGCCAATCCGCTCCAGCCCCATGCCGGTGTCGATCGACTGCATCTCGAGCGGTTTCAGCGTCCCATCCGCGAACTGCTCGTTCTGCATGAAGACGTTGTTCCAGATCTCGATGAACCGGTCGCCGTCCTGGTCGGCCGAGCCGGGAGGGCCGCCCCAGATCTTGTCGCCATGGTCGAAGAAGATTTCGGTGCAAGGACCGCAAGGCCCGGTCGGCCCCATGCGCCAGAAGTTGTCGTCCGAAGCGATGCGGATGATGCGATGATCCGGCAGGCCCGCGATCTTCTTCCAGTAGCCCGCAGCCTCGTCGTCGGTGTGATAGAC
>CAMFIX010000500.1 GCA_945952425.1 uncultured Pseudorhodobacter sp.
GATAAAGCCGGTCGGCCTCGGCAAGGCTGAGATTGTGGCGCATCACATCCAGCGATTGCGCGATCCGCCCCGCCTCGTCGGCCCGCGACTTTCCCGGGATCTCGCTTTGGAAATCGGCATTCGCGACCCGGTCCATCGCATCGGCCAAGGCGGTCAGCGGCTTTTTCAGGTTTTGCGTCAGGAACCAGGCAACTGCGGCCAGAAGCGTGACGAAGACCACCGCCGCCGCGATCACGGCCCGGGTCTGTTGCGCGCCATAGGCGCTTTCCAGCCCCTCCGACGTCCACTTCATCGCCACCGCACCCACCAGAGTGCCCTTGTCGCCAAAGACCGCCGGCGCAGCGAGGATCAGCCCGGTCGCATCGGTCTCGACCTTGCCGGAGGCGATGGCACGCTTGGCGAGCCCGGTCAGCACGGCCTGCGTCTCGGCATCCGGCGTGCCGAGCCCGGCCCCCGGGCTGCCATCGGCCGAAAAAGCGACACCTGCCTCCAGCTTGTCGCCAAGCCTTTGTTTCGCCGTGGCAAAAGCACTCTGGACGATGCCGGTCTTCCCGAATTTGATGGCACCCGACATCTCGTTCGACAGGCCGATCGTGGCATCCATCGCCAGGTCGCGCAGCCCGTTGCGGGCGACATCCTGCAACAGGCTCGCCGCGTTGAACGTCACCATCCCCGCGACCAGCGCCGTCGTCAGGGCGACAGCGGCCAGGCATTTCTGAAAGATCGTCAGCACCCGACCGGGGCGCCGTGCCATCCGCGTCATCGCCATCCCCCCTTTGCCGTCACATCAGCGATTCGGCATTCACCCCGACGGTCAGCGTGCCGATGGCCTCGCCCGAGGCGGGATCGGTGATGGTGATCGAAATTTGCCCCTCGTAGGTCTGGGTCGATTCGTCCAGCTCCACCTCGGAGAAGAAAGCGCCGTCCTTGCCCTTGGGGAACACTTGGGCGAACTTGTCCTCGTCCCCCTGCCACATGTCGGAGGTGGGCGACGAGACCGCGACGTTCAACCCCTTGTTATGGGTGATGAAAGCCTCGATCATCGTGCCGCCCGAAGCCTCGATCTGCTTGCGCAGGAAGTCGGAGGCGGCGTTGGTCAGCACCGGCGTGATCGTGGGGGTGGAGGCCGCCCCGACCTCGGCCTTCCAGGCCGCATCCAGCGCGTCGATCTTCGCCTGGTCATACCCGCTCCGCTCCGCATTCGCGGCCTTGATCGCATCGACCAGCGCCGGATCTTCGGCCCAGGGTCGGATCGAGGCCTGCAAAAAGCTTTCCTCCGCCGGGCGGAAGTCGGCGGCAGAGGCCATGGTGGCGATCAGGGCAAGCGGAAGGACGGCGGAGATGCGTCGGAACATGCAGACCTCGTGACATTTGGGAAGACGATTCCCGGTCAACTTGGCATGCGGAACTTTCCAGCCGATTAACGACTAAAGCGGGAAATGGCAGGCGACACCGTCGGTCAGCGCCGGCCGCTCGACCCGGCAACGGTCCTGCGCAACCGGGCAACGCGGGTGAAAGCGGCAACCCTGCGGCGGAGAAATCGGTGACGGAACATCGCCTTGCAGGATGATTCGCTGCCGCGCCGCGCCATGCACCGGCTTCGGCACGGCCGAAATCAGCGCCTTGGTATAGGGGTGCCGCGGGCGCGAGAAGACCTCGTCCGCCGCGCCGATCTCGACGATGGACCCCAGATACATCACCGCGATCCGGGTCGAGACCTGGCGAACGACAGAAAGATCATGCGCAACAAAGACATAGGTCAGGGCCAGGCGCTCTTGCAGGTCAGAGAGCAGGTTCACGATCTGCGCCTGGACCGAGACGTCCAGCGCCGAAACGGGCTCGTCCAGGATCACCAGCTTCGGGCGCAGGGCGATGGCCCGCGCGATGCCGATGCGCTGCCTTTGGCCGCCGGAAAACTCATGCGGATAGCGGCTGGCATGGTCGGGCAAAAGCCCGACCTGGGCCAGCAATTCCGCAACCTTTTCCGAGACTTCCGCGGCAGAAAGCCTGGTGTGGATGCGGAAGGGTTCGGCGATCAGATCCTGCACCCGCCGACGTGGGTTGAGGCTGGCATAGGGGTCTTGGAAGACCATCTGCAGCTTGGCGCGGATCGACCGCAGCGCCGCGGCGCTCGCCTTGGTGATGTCGGCGCCGTCGAAGGTCAGCCGGCCTTCGGAGGGTTCGTAAAGCCGGGCGAGACAGCGGCCCAGGGTCGACTTGCCGCAACCGGATTCTCCAACCAGGCCAAGGGTTTCGCCGGGCTCGATCCGCAACGAGACCCCGTCCACCGCCTGCACCACCCGCCGCCCCTGCGACGAAAAACGCGAGCCGATTGCGAACCGCTTCGAAAGCCCCTCGACGGCGTAAAGCGTCATGCGTCCCCCAGGTGGCAAGCGGTTTCATGGGCGCCCTTCAAGACCGGCCGCTGGGCGCAAGCCGCAAAGGCTTGTGGGCAGCGGGGCGCAAAAGCGCAACCCGCAGGCAAGGCCAAAAGCGAGGGCGGGGCGCCCTCGATGGCCTGCAGACGATGCGGCCGCGGCCCCTCCAACGGCGGGATCGAGGCCAGGAGCGCCCGCGTGTAAGGATGGCGCGGCGTGGCGAAAAGCGCCGCCGCTGGCGCCCGTTCGACGATGCGGCCCGCATACATCACCTGGATACGGTCGGCCAATTCCGCCATGACTCCAAGGTCATGCGTGATGAACACCACCGCCGAGCCATGGGTTTCGCGCAACCGGCGGATCAGGTCGAGGATCTGCGCCTGCACCGTCACATCCAGCGCCGTCGTCGGCTCGTCGGCGATCAACAGCGCCGGGTTGCAGGACAGGGCCATCGCGATCACCGCACGCTGCCGCATCCCGCCCGAAAGCTGGTGCGGAAAGCGGTGCACGGCCTCGTCCGGCCGCGGGATGCCGACCT
>CAMFIX010000501.1 GCA_945952425.1 uncultured Pseudorhodobacter sp.
CATCAGGCCGAGCGAGCCGAAGCCCTGCGCGACGGTATCCGACTGCACGTCGCCGTCATAGTTCTTGCAGGCCCAGACATAGCCGCCCGACCATTTCATCGCCGAGGCGACCATATCGTCGATCAGGCGGTGCTCGTAATGGATGCCCTTGGCCTTGAACTGGTCGGCGAATTCGGCATCGAAGACCTGCTGGAACAGATCCTTGAAGCGCCCGTCATAGGCCTTGAGGATCGTGTTCTTGGTCGACAGATAGACCGGCCAGCCCTTCATCAGCCCGTAGTTGAAGGAGCTGCGGGCAAATTCGATGATCGACTGGTCGAGGTTATACATGGCCATCGTCACGCCGGCGCCGGGGGCGTTGAAGACCTCACGCTCGATGACTTCGCCATCCTCGCCCACGAATTTCAGCGTCAGCTTGCCCTTGCCGGGGAAGCGGAAGTCGGTGGCGCGGTATTGGTCGCCAAAGGCATGGCGGCCCACCACAATGGGCTGGGTCCAGCCCGGCACGAGGCGCGGCACGTTCTTGGCAATGATCGGCTCGCGGAAGATCACGCCGCCCAGGATGTTGCGGATCGTGCCGTTGGGCGACTTCCACATCTGCTTCAGCTTGAACTCTTCCACCCGCGCCTCGTCGGGCGTGATGGTCGCGCATTTGACGCCAACGCCGTATTGCTTGATCGCATTGGCCGCGTCGATGGTGATCTGGTCGTTGGTCCGGTCGCGTTCTTCGATGCCGAGGTCGTAATATTTCAGATCGACGTCGAGGTAGGGCAGGATCAGCTTCTGCTTGATGAAGTCCCAGATGATCCGGGTCATCTCGTCGCCGTCCAGCTCGACGACGGGGTTGGCCACCTTGATCTTGGTCATGAAAACACCTCGGTTGGGGGATTCGTTGGCATTCTGCATAAGCGAAAAGCGCAGGGAAATAAAGTCGGTATGCGAATGTATACTGAAATTCGCGAGCGCCTCAGGTGGGCGTGTCCGAGAAGGGTTCGGCCACCACCTGGACGGCGTCTTCATAGACGATGAAGCCCGGACGGTCGGTCTTCAAAACGGTGATCGGATAGCCCAATTCCCGCAAGATCGCGCAGAGGGCAAAGGCCCTTTCAAGATGGGCGGTCGCATCCGTGCGGAACCAGGAAAGGGCGGTGGGGGTCGCGTGCCGGCGGTGGCGGGCGGGGCCCCGGTTGAAGCGGGCAGGTTCGTCGAGATTGGCGTCGAACCAAATCCTGATCTCGTCGAGTTGGTCGAGGACAAAGCCCGGGGTTTCCGGGTCGCGGCGGGCGGCATAGAGGGCCTGAAAAAAGCCCTCGCGGCGGCTGCCATGGTCCGTGCGCCTTTCGGTGACAAAGCGCAGGAACATCTCAACCGAACCAGGGGCGGACCTTGGCGCGGACCCACTCCCAAAGCCGGGGCGCGCCTTTGGCGATCTTGACGCCGACGCGGGATTCCAGCTGGTCAAACGTCACATCATACTCCACCCAAGTGCCGCCGCCGGACATCAGGTTCGCCATGACGGGCTGCACGCGGTCGAGGCTTTTGGCGAAGACGGCATCGGGGGTTTCGGCGGCTTCGAACTCGTCCCAGAGGGCGCGGAAGCTGGCCGCCTGGTCGGGGGGAAGCAGGCCGAAGATGCGGTCGGCGGCTTTCGCCTCGGCGGCCTGGGTGTCGGCGCTGGCGTGGGCTGTGCCGCCCTTCGAATGGATCGGCACATCGCCCACGTCGATTTCCACCAGGTCATGCAGCAGAAGCATGCGGATCACCCGGTCGATGTTTACGCCCGGCGCGGCCTGGTCGGCCAGCGTCATGGCATACAAAGCCAGGTGCCAGGAATGCTCGCCCGAGTTTTCCCGGCGCGAGCCGTCCACCAGGGTCGTGGCGCGCAGGACAGACTTCAGCCGGTCGGCCTCGTTCAGGAAGGCGAATTGGGCAGAGAGGCGGTCGGTGGGCTCGGCGGTCATCGCGGCATCCTGAAAGAGAAAGGCCGGGGTCTCCCCCGGCCAGCGTCACAAAGGTTCGGCGGCTTTCCCCGCCTTGATCGCGGCCTCGAGCCACTTGCGCGACCGCTTCTCGGCGATGCGGACGCGGTAGGCGGTGGTGAAGGCCTCGAGCAGCGTGGGCGAGCCGTCGCCCACCACCTTGGCCAGCTTGTCGAAGAGCCGGTCGTCCTTCAGCGTCTCCATCGCCTCGATCACGTCGCGGGCCAGCGCATCGCCCAGTTCCTCGACCACCGACATCAGCGCGTCCCCTCGCCCAGGCGGCGCTTCACATAGGCCGAGACCGTGTCGATCATCGGCTTCATATGCGCCTCGTCGTCCTTGAAGAAGTGGTCGGCGCCCTCGATCACCTCATGGGTGATGGTGATGCCCTTCTGCTCGTGCAGCTTGTTGACCAGGGACACGGTGTCCTTGGGCGGGGCGACCTTGTCGGCGCTGCCGTTGATGATGAGGCCCGAGGCCGGGCAGGGCGCGAGGAAGCTGAAGTCGTAGAGGTTGGCGGGCGGGGCGACCGAGATGAAGCCGGTGATTTCCGGACGGCGCATCAGGAGCTGCATCCCGATCCAGGCGCCGAAGGAAAAGCCCGCGACCCAGCAATGCTTGGCGTTGTTGTTCATCGACTGCAGGTAATCGAGCGCCGAGGCCGCATCCGACAGCTCGCCGATGCCCATGTCATATTCGCCCTGGCTGCGCCCCACGCCGCGGAAGTTGAAGCGCAGGACCGAAAACCCGAGGTTGTAGAAGGCGTAATGCAGGTTATACACGACCTTGTTGTTCATCGTGCCCCCGTAGTTCGGATGGGGGTGCAGGACGATGGCGATGGGCGCGTCCTTCTCCTTCTGCGGGTGGTAGCGGCCTTCCAGACGTCCCTCGGGACCGGCAAAAATGACCTCGGGCATGTGACCTCGCCTGATG
>CAMFIX010000502.1 GCA_945952425.1 uncultured Pseudorhodobacter sp.
CGCAGCTGCAGAGCCAACACCACGTTCACGACATCGAACCCCTCGATCACCGTCTTGACCTGGGCCAGATAGGCATCGGCCTTGTCCGGCGTGCGCGAATGATAAGCGGCCACCGCATCCGCCCAATTGCCCTTTTCGGCATAGAGCTGGTTGAGGAATTTCGCCGCATAGCGCGCGTTCGAGACCGGGTCGAACATGTCGTCGAACCCGGCGAATTCCTGCCCGTGATAGCTGTGGTTGATCTGAAAGCAGCCGATGTCGAAAGTGCCGGTGCCATCGGTCAGATGCGCGGTGGCGGCAGCAACCGCGGCGGCCTTGTCGGGAAAAAACGCCCCCTTGCCATCGGCATTGATCGTCCAGGGCCAAGGCGCCAGAACGCCATCCTGCTTGCGTCCGGTTTCGACGCGCGAGATGGCAAGCAGGATATCGACCGGAACGCCCGACTCCTTGGCGGCCAAGGCAGCGGCCTGATCGCAGAGCCCGGACGGGTCTGGTGCAGCGCGGACACCTGCGGAAAAGGCCAGCAAGAGGCTGAGCCATATGATGATTCGTGCGGGTTTCACCCAATCGCCCCCCATTCTGTCAGGCTTGACGACAGGTTAGCGGGCAATCCTTACTCAAAGGTGAGCGTCACTGGCTGGGCGTGCCCGGAACCTGCACGGAATTCAACAAGTTGGTGATCGCGTCGCGGGTCGTGGCGCTGTCGCCCACCAATTGCTTGTCCTGCGCGAGCGGGCCGTTCGGTTGCGTCGGGTCGGGGGGTATTGCCGGCGCGCTACCCGTCACGATCCCGGCAAGATCCTTCCAGGGCGCAGGGCCATCCTTCGAAATCTCCGGCCAGGATTGCGCTGCCGAGAGCGTGGCCCATTGCTGATCGGATTTCCCGAGATCGGCGTAAATCTTGGCAGCCCCGGCCTGGTCGCCGAGCGAGGCCATGGCCTCGGCCTTCACGTGCAGGGCCTGTTCGGAGGTGTCGTCCTGGATCAGCGACATGGCACCCGTGGCATCGCCATTGGCCAAGGCAACGCGCGCGCGCAGCAGGGCCGGGGCATGCGGCGCAAGGGGCAGCCAGCGCGCGGCCTGGTCGGCGAGGCCCAGCATCAAGAGCCGGTCGGCAATCAGCCCGGCGGAATCCCGCGCCTCGGCCGGCGGAGCTTGATCGGGCCCGAGCGTTGCATGGTTCAACAGCGGCGTGTCGCCGCCGGCCTGCGCCAAGAGCCGCCAGATCGCGGCCCGCGCATCGGGGTCTGCACTTTCGGCAAAGGCCGCGTCGAAATCGCCCGAAGCCGCCTTGGCGAGGACCAAGGCCTTGCGATACCGCGGTTCTTCGGCGCTTCCGCGGCGCTCTTTCAGGGCGGCTTCGACGGCCACGACATCCTCGTGGCTGACGGTTTGCCCCAGACCCGCCCGGTGTTCGACGAGATCGACAAGCGCATCGCTCGACGCCGGGCCGGGTTTCGTCGCCAAGGGTTCCAGCTTGGCCTCGGCCTCGCCATTATGGCCAAGCGCGCGCGCCATGTCGGCCTGCATCATCACGACAGCCGGACCCGCATCGCCCGGAGCACGCAGGACCGATTCGGACAGCGCCGTGGCAGTCTGGATGTCACCGGCGTTCAGGTAAGTC
Organism: uncultured Pseudorhodobacter sp.; assembly: GCA_945952425.1. Lineage (GTDB taxonomy): Bacteria > Pseudomonadota > Alphaproteobacteria > Rhodobacterales > Rhodobacteraceae > Stagnihabitans. Next base: position 1,625 of record CAMFIX010000502.1, read on the forward strand.
TCGACGAGGCCCGGGCCGAGAAGACGACGGATCGCTGCCGGCAGGGCCGAGAAGCTGCGCGCGACGGCGGCGCGTCCGACATCGTCATGCGGCAGCGCCTTGGGGTCGGCGAGGACGGCCCAAAGGGCGGCAGAGGTGTCGCACTCTTCCATACCTTTGAAAATACCGTCTTTTTCCGGCTCCCCGTCAAGGATATGCGCCATGGCGGTCCAGAGCGGCGCCTCGGGGAAAAGGTCGGGATAAGCACGCAGCAGACTGCGCGCTTCGGCCCCGAAGCCAAGGTAAAGGTAAAAGCGGATCACCCGTTTGATGGCCTCGGGCGCCGGCTTGTCGAATTCGCCGATCATGCCCTCGCGGATCGGGCCGAGCTGTTCGGCCACCGGACGATCGGCACCCCAAGAGGCAAGGTCCAGCGCCTCGTCAGGCAGGCAGGTCGCACCCGAGGCGGTCAGCGGAACGCGCGGCTCGCCGACGTCGCGCAGCTGAAAGGCAGGCGTTTCGCCGAGATGGGTCTGGAGCTGCGCGGCAATATCGGCCTCGCTCGCCGGGGTAGTCCCGGCGGAGGTCTGTGGCGCCGTCTCCGGTCCGGGTTTCGGTGGCGCAAGCTGTATCAGCCCGGCCGTAGCGCCCGCGCCCATGTCGCGAACCAGCGTCTCGCGCAGCTTGTCGAGGTTCGGGTCCAGGGCATCGGGTGGCGCAGCGACCGGGCGGTTCTGCGCCTGCTGCGGCGGCTCTCCCAGCGCCAAGCCCATGCTTTCTAGGGACAGTTTCGTCCAGTCATAGCCCGTGACCAGCGTTTGCGCATCCGGCGCAGGGGCGGGAGGCACTGGCGCAGGCGCGGGCGGCGCCGCGGCCGGTGCCGTGGCCAGCGGCGGCAGGGGCTGTTCAAAGGAGGAACCGGCTTGCGGCACCCCGTCGTAAAGATCGACGACCACGATTCCAGGCCGGAATTCGAAGGGCACGGCATGGCAGGAACAGGCAATCCCGAGCGTCAGATCGCCGGTTTGCGGGTCTTGCTGCAGCGCCGCGAGCCGGGTCTTGCCGATCAGGTCGAAGGCCTTGGCGAGGTCATATTGCGGCGTCTGCCCCGGCACGCGCAACGCATAGCCATCCAGCGTGCGGCCGAACTGCCAATCGGGCTTGCCGTCGAATTGCAGGACAAGGCGCGTGAAGTCCTTGTGTTCGCCCGAGCTAACGATGACAGGCCTTGCCCAGCCGGACAGGGCCGAAACCAGCACCAGGATCAGGGCGAGTGCGCTTCTCATGCGGCATTTTCC
>CAMFIX010000503.1 GCA_945952425.1 uncultured Pseudorhodobacter sp.
CTCGGTCGCATGACCGGCCAGCGCCTCGTCGATGCCGTTGTCGACGACCTCGTAGACCATGTGGTGCAGGCCCGAGCCGTCATCGGTGTCGCCGATATACATCCCCGGGCGTTTGCGCACCGCATCGAGGCCCTTCAAGACCTTGATCGCACTGGCGCCATAGCTTTCGGTCTTCTCGGCCATATCGGTCCCCTTTTCACGCGCGCGATTCATACCGCGCGCGCGCGAGGATGTCACGCAAACCGCGGAAAAATCGTCAAACGAAGGGGATGACCGCCGCCACGACCAGCAAAAGCACGCCCGAGATGCGGTTCATCATCTGCACCCGCTCGGGGCTCGCCAAAAGCCCGCGCACCCGGTCCAGGAACAGGGCCAGCAACAGGTTGCCCACCAGCGGCACCGAGACCGAAATGGCGAGGATCGCCACGATATCCGGCCCCTGCAGCTTCGACAGATCGCCGAAGAAACCCGGCAGGACGCCCATGTAAAACAAGATCGCCTTGGGATTGCCGATCACCGCCGCAACGCCGGTGGCAAAGCCCGCCACCTTTCCCGGCCGAGTCAGCTTGCTGTCAGCCCCCATGAGCGCGCCCGACTTGCGGATCAAGAGCACCCCCATCACCGCGAACGTCACCGCCGCCACGATGCGCAACACATGCAGGAAATCGCCATAGACGCTCAGCACCCAGCCCATGCCGAAGATGGCAAGCGCGGGCCAGAGGCAGTCGCCCAGCGTCACGCCCACCGCCAGGGGCCAGGCGCTGGCGAACCCGCCCGAGAGGCAGCGGGCGAGCAAGGCCACCCAAACGGGCCCCGGCACCGCCCAAAGCCCCGCCATCCCCAAGGCGTAAAGCCCCAATTGCGCCCAGGTCAACGTCATCAGAACAAATTCCCCAAAAGATCCAGTTCGGCGCCCTCGTCCCAATCGCCCTTCAGGGGCAGGACCATCAGGCTCTCGGCCGGTTCGCGCGTGACGAGGCCGGTCTGCGCGCCCCGCATCTCGCACCAGAGCATCGTGTTGCGCACGGGCCGGAATCCCGCCGCGTGGTAGAGCTTGGCCGTGCCGAAAAGCAGCATGAACTCCGCCGGGCTGGCGCGGGCCACGCGGATCGCCTCGGCCAGCAGGCGCGCGGCGAGGCCCTGGCCGCGGTGGGCCGGGTCGGTCGCCACATCCCCCACCCCCGCCACGGTCACCAGCCGCGCCCCCAGCCGCATGGCGCGGAACTGCAGCGCCATATGGGCGAGGATCGCGCCCTCGCGCTGCACCAGCCGCAGGTGCTGGCGGGTCTGGTAAAAGCTCCGCCCGCCGAAATCAGTGGCAAAACAGCGCGCCAATAGCCCCGCGATGGCGCGGTCGTCCTCGGGCGTCAGCGCCCATTCCGGGATCAGCTCAAGCATCGGGCAACCACAGGGCGCCATCGTCCGACAGCGGCCAGAACGGGTTGAAGGCCAGTTCCCAGACATGGCCATCCGGGTCGGCGAAATAGCCGGAATAGCCGCCCCAGAAGACACTCGAAGGCGCTTTCAGCGCCGTGGCCCCCGCCGCCAGCGCCGCGGCATAGGCCGCATCCACCTCGGCCTCCGAGCCGAAATTCTGCGCCAGGGTCATGGCGCCGGTGCCCAAGGTGGCCCCCGGCCGCCCCTGGTCCGCCGCCAAAGCCTCCCGGTCGAACAGGCCCAAGGCCGCGCCATGCAGCTGATAGAAGGCCACACCCTCCTGCGCGCCATGCTCCACCCAGCCGAGCCGCGCGTAAAACGCCTTGGCCGCGGCCAAATCATCGACCCCCAAGGTAATCAAGGTAACCCGTTGCGTCATGCGATGCGGCTTGCGCCCCCCTCTTCCGTCAGCGCGAGACTTTGCGCCCGCGCGCCCAGGCTGTCAAACAGACCGGGTTCGGTGCCGGTCATCACCGCCTGCGCCCCCATGGCGCAAATCTCGTCGTAAAGCGCCGCCCGCCGCCCGGGGTCGAGATGCGCGGCCACCTCGTCCAACAGGATCACCGGCGCGCGGCCCAGGTCTTCGGCCAAGGCGCGGGCATTGGCCAGGATCAGGCTGATCAGCAGCGCCTTCTGCTCGCCGGTCGAGCATTGATCGGCCGGCATCCCCTTTGCGGCATAACGCGCCGCCAGATCGACCCGGTGCGGCCCCTGCAGCGTGCGTCCCGCCGCCATATCCGCCCGCCGCCCCTGGGCGAGCGCCAGCCCCAGATCCTCCACCTCGCCCTCCAGCGCCAGCTCGGCGCGGGGAAAGGCCCCCTGCCCGCCCGCGGCCTGCAAGCGGCCCAGGGCAAAGCGCCGGTTGGCCGCGATCTGCGCCCCCGCCTCGGCCATCTGCGCCTCCAGCGCGGCATACCAATGCGGATCGGTCACGCCATCCTTCAACAGCCGGTTGCGGTCGCGCATCGCCTTGTCATAGACCAGCGAGACCTCGCCATGTTCGGGCACAAAACTCAAGACCATGCGGTCCAGGAACCGCCGCCGCCCCTCCGCCGCCTCGATCCACAGCCGATCCATGGCGGGCACCAGCCACAACACCCGCAGCACCGCCCCCAGAGCCGTCTGCGTGGCAGGCTTGCCGTCGATCCGCACCTCGCGCGCGCCCTCGCCCTGGGCCCAGGTCTCGACGAGATGCGCCCCGGCAAGGCCCCGCACCTCGGCGCGCACCTTCCAGCCCAAGCCCTCCGGCCGCCGCGCGATCTCCGCGGCCCCCGCCCGCCGCAATCCGCGGCCCGGCGACAGCAGGGAAATCGCCTCCAGGATATTGGTCTTGCCCGCCCCGTTCGGCCCCGAAATCGCCACCGGCCGACCATCGAAAGCCAGCTCCGCCGCCCGATGGCTGCGGAACATCGCAAGGGTCAACGAGGTGATGGCAAGCCCGCTCACCCGCCGCCCTTTCATAC
>CAMFIX010000504.1 GCA_945952425.1 uncultured Pseudorhodobacter sp.
AGTCCGCTCTCATCGCCGCCGTAGTTGTGGCGCGTGAGCGCGTCCAGCGCGCGCGGTTCCATCACGGATGCCTCATGCCCGGCGCCGGATCAGTAGACCTCGGGCACCATCATCTGCGCCGGCACCGGATGGCGGATGTAGTCCGCGTGGCGCACGCGCTCGGGCAGCACCACCGTGTCGCGCGGGATCTCGGCATAGGGCATCTGACCCAGCAGATGATGGATGCAGTTCAGCCGCGCCTTCTTCTTGTCGACGGCCTGCACCACCCACCACGGCGCCTCGGCGATGTGGGTGCGCTCGAGCATGGCTTCCTTGGCCCGCGTGTAGTCTTCCCAGCGCACGCGCGACTGCAGGTCCATCGGGCTGAGCTTCCACTGCTTGAGCGGATCATGGATGCGACCGAGGAAGCGCAAGTGCTGCTCCTCGTCGGTGATCGAGAACCAGTACTTGATGACCTGGATGCCCGAGCGCACCAGCATCCGCTCGAACTCGGGGACCGAGCGGAAGAATTCCTCGACCTGATCCTCGGTGGCAAAGCCCATGACGCGCTCCACCCCCGCGCGGTTGTACCAGCTGCGGTCGAAGAGCACGATTTCCCCGGCGGCGGGCAGGTGGGGAACATAGCGCTGGAAATACCACTGGGTCTTTTCGCGGTCGGAAGGCGCGGGCAGCGCCACGGTGCGCACGACGCGCGGGTTCAGGCGCTGGGTGATGCGCTTGATGACCCCGCCCTTGCCGGCCGAATCGCGCCCTTCGAAGAGGACGACGATCTTCTCGCGGCTATGGACCACCCATTCCTGCAGCTTGATGAGCTCGGCCTGCAGGTGGATCAGCGATTGCAGGTAGGTCCGGCTGTCCAGAGCATCGGGGTGGCGCTCGCGGTACAGCCGCGCGACCTCGCGGCTGATCGTGGCGTCTTCCAGCTCCAGCTCCAGGTCTTCGTCGAGGATGTCGGCCAGTTCCTCGGCCATCCAGTCGCTGTTCTCGGTCATCATCGCCTCCGGTTTCGGCCTTGGCCTAGCCTTGCGAGGGTAACGGTTTGATGACAGCCGGGTCAGGGATTGAAGAAGTTGTAGATCGTCTCGGCCATGGCGGCCGAAATCCCGTCGACCGCCATCAGGTCGGGCACCGCCGCGCCCCGCACCGCCTTGGCGCTGCCGAAATGGGCGAGCAAGGCGCGCTTGCGGGTGGCGCCGACGCCGGGGATGTCGTCCAAGGGCGTGATCGAGACCTTGGCGGCGCGTTTGGCGCGATGCGCGCCATTGGCCCAGCGGTGCGCCTCGTCGCGCATCCTTTGGATGAAATACAGCACCGGGTCGTTGCGGGGCAGGGCCATGGGCGGCAGGCCGGGGCGGTGGAATTCCTCTTTCCCGGCGTCGCGGTCGATGCCTTTGGCCACGCCGATGAAGGCCACGTCGTCCACCCCCATCTCGGCCAGCGCCTCCGCCACCGCCGAGACCTGCCCCGCGCCGCCGTCGATCAACAGAAGATCCGGCCAGGCATCGGTCTTGCGCTCGGGGTCTTCCTTCAGCAGGCGCTCGAACCGGCGGGTCAGGACTTCGTGCATCATGCCGAAGTCGTCGGAGTTCTTCCCCGCCTCGGACTTGATGTTGAACTTGCGGTATTGCGACTTCAGGAAGCCCTCCGCCCCCGCGACGATCATGCCGCCCACCGCATCGGCGCCTTGGATATGGGCGTTGTCATAGACCTCGATCCGCTTGGGCGGGGCATCCAGGTCGAAGGCCTCGGCCAGGCCCTGCAACAGCTTGTTCTGGGTCGAGCTTTCCGACATCCGCCGGGCCAGGCTTTCCTTGGCGTTGCGGGCGGCGTTTTCGACGAGTTCCGCCTTTTCGCCGCGTTGGGGGATGGCAAGCTCGACCTTGCGCCCTGCGCGTTCCGAGAGGACCGCGCCCACCAGGTCGGGGTTTTCGACGCCATGGGACAGCAGAACCAGGGGCGGCGGCTCCTTGTCGTCGTAGAACTGGGTGAGGAAGGCCTCCATGATCTCGGGCTCTTCGGCGCCTGCCCCGGTCTTGGGATAGAAGTCGCGGTTGCCCCAGGACTGGTTCGCGCGGATGAAGAAGACCTGCACGCAGGCCTGGCCATGCTCCAGGTGCAGCGCCACGACATCGGCCTCGGTCACCCCATGCGGGTTGATCGTCTGGGCCGACTGGATCTGCGTCAGGGCCTTGATCCGGTCGCGCAGCGCGGCCGCACGTTCGAACTCCATCGCTTCGGACGCCGCGGCCATGTCGGCGGCGAGGTTGGCCTGCACCGCCGTCGTCTTGCCTTGCAGGAACCGCTCGGCATCGGCGACCAGCGCGCCATAGCCCGCCTCGTCGATCTTGCCGACGCAAGGGCCCGAGCAGCGCTTGATCTGGTATTGCAGACAGGGCCGCGTGCGACCGGCGAACATGCTGTCGGTGCAATTCCTCAGCAGAAACACCTTCTGCAACTGGTTCAGCGTCCGCGTCACCGCGCCCGCGCTGGCGAAGGGGCCGAAATAGCTGCCCTTCTCGGACTTCTTGCCGCGATGCTTCTTGAGCTGCGGGAAGGCGTGTTCCTTGCCGATCAGGATGTTCGGAAAGCTCTTGTCGTCGCGCAAGAGCACGTTGTAGCGCGGCTTCAGCTGCTTGATGAGGTTCTGCTCCAGCAGAAGCGCCTCGGTCTCGGTCTTGACCGTCAGGAACATCATCGAGGCGGTCTCGAAGATCATCCGGGCGATCCGCGCGTTATGCGCATTGCCGCGCGCGTAGTTCGACACCCGCGCCTTCAGGTTCCGCGCCTTGCCGACATACAGAACCTCGCCGGCCGCGTTCAGCATCCGGTAAACGCCGGGCGAGGAATCCAGCGTTTTCAGATAGTCCTGGATGACCTCTTGGC
>CAMFIX010000505.1 GCA_945952425.1 uncultured Pseudorhodobacter sp.
GCACCGTGTCCACGCTGCAGGATGTGGTGGCCGACGGCGCCCTGCCGCGGCCCGAGCTGCAGATCACCCCCCGCGCCGACGAGGCCGCGCGCCTTGGCATCACCGCCTCGGCCATCGCGGCCACGGTGCGGGTGGCGACGGTCGGCGATTTCGACGCGGCCCTGCCCAAGGTCTCGCTGGACGAACGGCTGATCCCGATCCGGCTGCAGCTGTCTTCCGTCAGCCGCGAAGACATCGCCCGCATCTCGAACCTGAAGATCCAGACCAACACCGGCGCCATGGTGCCGCTGGCGGCGGTGGCCGATATCAAGCTCGGCGAAGGCCCCGCGACGATCAAGCGCTTCGACCGCGAAAAGCTGGTGCTGATCGGGGCGAACCTGCCGGTGGGCGTGGCGCTCGGCACCGCGACGACCGACTTCGAAAACGCGATGAAAGAGCTGAAACTGCCCGGCACCGCCCGCCTCTCGCCCTTCGGCGACAGCGAGATCCAGGCCGAGATGATGGCCTCCTTCGGCAAGGCGATGCTGCTGGGGCTGCTCTTGATGTTCTCGGTGCTGGTGCTGCTGTTCCGTTCGGTGCTGCAGCCCCTGACGATCCTCTTCTCGCTGCCGCTCTCCATCGGCGGCGTGGCGGTGGCGCTGATCGTGACCAACTCGGCCCTGTCGATGCCGGTGATGATCGGGCTTCTGATGCTGATGGGGATCGTGGCCAAGAACGCCATCCTGCTCATCGACTTCGCCATCGAGATGCGGGCCCGCGGCTTTGCCCGGGCGGCGGCGGTGGTCGAGGCCGGGCACAAGCGGGCGCGGCCCATCGTGATGACCTCCATCGCCATGTCGGCGGGCATGTTGCCCTCGGCGCTGGGCGTGGGCGAGGGCGGCGCCTTCCGCGCCCCCATGGCCACCGCGGTGATCGGCGGCATCATCGTCTCGACCATCCTCAGCCTGGTCATCGTGCCGTCGTTCTACATGATTATGGATGACGTCAGCCGCATGCTGGGTATCGTCTTCGCCCGCCTCTTCGGCGCCAAGGAGGCCGATCCCGCGCCCGAGACCAACGAGGCCCTGGCCGAGCGCATCGCTTTGCTGGCCGCCGAACAGGCCGACCTGCGCGAGAAGGTGGCCGAGGTGCAGAACCCGCAGCTGCGCCCCGGCATGGCGGCCGAATAAGGCCCCCGCCCCCCCCCGAACGCCCCCGAAAACCCGCACCGGCCTTGCCTGGTGCGGGTTTTTCTTTATCATCGCTGCAACCCCAGAGCGCAGCGAGGCTTCCATGACAACCACGGTCATCAGCACGAATGTCATCGGCGCCGACATCCAGTTCCCCCTGGCGCCCGGCGACCAGTTCATCCTCGCGGCCTCGGGCAGCCTGATCACCTGGAACAATTCCGTCACCAGCGGCCTGACCGGCGGCGATACCGGCGGCAATTACGTGGCCCTGCTCGGCACCTTCGTCGCGGGCACGCTCGCGCTCTATTCCGGCGCCGACCGGGTCTGGATCGGCAAGGCCGGCAATGTCGCGCTGTCGGACAGCCTGGGCCTGCAGCTGGAGGCGCTGACGGCCGACAGCAGCCTGCTGAACGAGGGCAGCCTCGGCACCACCCTGACCACCGGCGCCGCGGCGCTGACCGGGCGCGTCGCGGGCAGCGCCATGCTGCAGCTGACCAACTCCGGCCAGATCACCGGGGCGGATTACGGCGTCACCATCGGCGCCGACCTGACCGGCGGCAGCGCGAGCCTCGACAATTCGGGCCGCATCAGCGCCCGCGTCGCCTATGCGACCACGGGCCATGCCGACACGATCCTGAACTCGGGCCTGCTGAACGGCCAGGGCCAGGCCGCGATCCATGCCCATGCGCTGGCAGGCGCCGATCCCTATGACCTCTCGGTGCAGAACTCCGGCACGATCAGCCAGACCGATGGCACGGCGCTGGCGGGCCTCGCCGGGCGGGCCGCGATCTATGTCGATTTCACCGCCGCGGCGCTCAGCCATGTGGAAATCCGCAACACCGGCACGATCTCGGGCCAGACCGTGGCGATCAGCCTGCAGGCCGATCATGCCGAGATCACCAATTCCGGCACGATCAGCGGCGCGGTCCTGTCGGATACGGCGGCAGGCACGCAGCTTTCCAACCTCGGCGGGCGGCTTCTCGGCGCCGTCACCCTGGGCGCCGGGGCCGATACGCTGATTTCGACCGGAGAGATCGCAGGCCCGATCGACATGGGGGCGGGCAACGACCTGCTGGACCTGCGGGGCGGCAGGCTGCTGACCACCGCGACCGGGGGCGATGGCGACGATGCCTATTGGCTCGACCGCGCCGATGCCAACCTGGTCGAGACCGCGACAGGCGGCAACGACACGGTCTATTCGCTGGTCGATTACCAGCTGCGGGCCAATTTCGAAAACCTCGTGCTGCTGGACGGCCTGGCGCGCAACGGGGCGGGCAATCTCGATGCCAACCGGCTGACCGGCAATGCGGCCGACAACAAGCTTTCGGGCGACCAGGGCGCCGATACGATCCTGGGCGGGGCGGGCGACGACACGCTCTCGGGCGATCTCGGCACCGACAGCCTGGACGGCGGGCTCGGCAACGACCGGCTGATGGGCGGGGCGCAGGTCGATACGCTCTCGGGCGGGGATGGGGCCGATACGCTGAACGGCGGGGCGGGCAAGGACTGGCTGACCGGCGGAGCGGACGAGGATGTCTTCGTCTTCTCGAAGCTCGCCCATACGACCCAGGCCAACCCCGATGTCATCAACGACTTCACCCCGGGCGAGGATATGATCGACCTCTCCGCCATCGACGCCAACACGACCAATGCCAAGCCGCGCGACGCCTTCACCTTCATCGGCAATGCCGCCTTCAGCCATACCGC
>CAMFIX010000506.1 GCA_945952425.1 uncultured Pseudorhodobacter sp.
GTCTTCACCACCCCGCCCCAAAGGTCCGCCGTCAGATGCAGGAAATCCTGCGCGACGTTGAAATCGGCCACCCGGTCGACCCCATCGCCGCGGGCGAAATCGAAGCGATCCGCCCCCGCGCCGCCGACCAGCGTGTCATTGCCCGCCCCGCCGTCCAGCGTGTCGTTGCCGCCCAGGCCCAGCAGCCGGTTGGCCGCCGCATTGCCGGTGATCTGGTCGGACCCTTTGCCGCCCGAGGCATTCTCGATCACGCAACCCACCGCGATGGAGAGGTTGTTCACATAGCCCCCGACATCCGAGAAGCTGCCGTCGTGCAGGTCGATCCGCGCCGCCGCCTTGAAGCCGGACAGGTCGATCGTATCGGTCCCGCCGCCATCCCAGATGCACAGCAAGGGGGTCTTGTTGGTCGAGAAGTCATAGACCGAACCGGCCTGGGTCGCGTGGAACCCATAGGTCGTGGCCCCGGCGTTGAAGGCCGTGTTCACGCCATACATCACCTGCAGCGCGCGGATGTCGTACATCATCAGCGTCTGGGCATAGATCTTCGGCGCCGCGGCCGTGGTGTCGGTCGCGTCGAAATAGCTCATCACCGTGTATTGCGCGCTGTCCTGCACGAATTGCGCGGAGTTCGCATAGGTGATCGAAACGCCCGGCGCCGCGTTGTAATCGCCCGGATGGTCCAGCCCCATGGCATGGCCCAGCTCATGCAGCATCGCATACCAGGAATAGCCGCCCGGTTTCAGATCGGTGTCGCTGACCGAATCGAGGTTCAGCCACAGGTCGCCCGCCACATCCCCGGCCGCGGTCGAGCCCGGGAAATTCGCGAAAGCCCCCGCGCCATCGGTGGTGGAAGTATAGGCGCCGATCAGGATCGTCGCCTCGTTGGTGAAGCCGCCGGGGTTCACCTGGTTGAACTGCAGGCCCGAGACCTGCTCATACGACATCAACGCCGCCGCGGCCGCGGTCTGCTGCGCCGCACTCAGATGCGAGAAGGGTGCGGAATGGCCCGAGGCATCGGTCGCGGGCCCGGTGTCGCGAAAGCCCCAGGTCAGCGTCGTGCCGGTGCCCGCCGTCGTGACCCAGCTGAGATTGTCGCGATACAGAACCCCGGCGCCGAGATCGGGCGTCAGGCTCAGATGGCTGCCCTCCACCGCGGTCAGCCCATAGGCCGACCCGCCCGCCAAAGAGCGCAGGTCGATGGAGTAGGTGCCCGACGTCGCCGCCGTCCAGGTCAGCGAGGGTATCCAGCCCGGCCCGCCATCGTCGTTCTTGGCCAGGACCGCGCCGCTGGCGTCATGCAGCCGCAGCACCGGGTCTTCCAGACCCACGCCGACGCTGCCCAGGCCCACCGCGCCGAAGGTCACGGTCTGACCGGCGGTCAGGGTGATCTTGACCCAATCGGTATCCGTCGCGCTTGCCGTGCCGAGGAAGACATCCCCCAGCCCCATCGTGGCCGTCGTGGCCTTGGAGCCCGCCGCGTCCACAGTCTCGATGATCGTCGCCATGCCTTGCCTCCGCTCGCCGTCCCCCGCTTCAGCCGTATTCCGTTCTGATGTGCGAATCCAGCCCCGAGACCGTTAACAACCCCAAGAGATCAAGCTTTTGCACGCCGAAATCCAGCACGACATGGCCGGATTGCAACAGGGCAAAGCGCGAGACGATCTCGGCATGGCTCAACACGGCACCGCCCCAGAGCGCGGTCGACAGCTGGATCACGTCCAGCGCATTGTCGAAATCGGTGACCTGGTCGCTGCCCGAACCCTTGTTGAAGACGAAGACATCCGCCCCCCGCCCCCCCGTCAGCGTGTCGTTGCCCGCGCCGCCGTCCAGCGTGTCATCGCCCCCCCGTCCCTGCAGCCGGTTGGCCATGCCGTTGCCCAGGATCAGGTCCGACCCCTGCCCGCCCACCGCATTCTCGATCGTGGTGCCGGGCGCAATCGACAGGTTGCCGCGATAGCCCGCAACGTCCGAGAAATGCCCCGCCACCAGGTCGATCTTCTGGTTCTGCACATAGCCCGACAGGTCGATCGTATCGACCCCGGACCCATCCCAGATGCACAAGAGCGGCACCTTGTTCACCGTGAAGTCGTAAGGCATCCCGGCGTTGGAGTTGAAGCCGTAAACCGTGTTCCCCGCATGGGCCGCCATGTTGGCCCCATACAGCCGCTGGAGCGCCACGATGTCATACATCATCAGCGTGTCGGGCTTCTTGTGCGGCGCGTTGGGCTCGGTCATCCAGGCGTCGAAATAGCTCATCACCGTGTATTGCGTGCTGTCCTGGAAGAACTGCGCGTTGTTCTTATAGGTGATGACCTGGCCCGGCGCGGCATTGTAATCGCCCGGGTGGTCCAGCCCCAGGACATGGCCGAATTCGTGCAGGATGGCGAAATGGGCATAGCTGCCGCGCGGCAGATAGGTGGTCGAGACCGAATTGTTGTTCAGCCAGACGTCGCCGTCCTCGGACCCCGCCGCGCGGTCGCCCGGGAAATTGGCATAGGCCCCCGCGCCATCGGTGGTGGAGCGATAGGCGCCGATCAGCACCGTGGCGTTCGAGGTATATCCCCCCGGCGCGACCTGCTGGAAATGGATGCCCGCCACTTCGGAATAGGCGGCCAGCACCTTGAAGACCGCGCCCTGCTGCGCCGCCGTCAGCCGGGCGAAGGCCGCCGGATCGCCCGCGGCATCCCAGGCCGGTCCCGCGCCGCGAAAGCCCCAGGTCAGCGTGGTGGCATGGGCGGGCGTCGCCTCCCACCCCAGCCCCGCGCGCCAGAGCCCGCCCCCCCCCCCCTCCGGCCCCCGCGAGGCCATCCGCCCCGCGGCCCTGGTCACCGCCTAGCCCCCGACCCACCCCCCCCGATGCCGGGGG
>CAMFIX010000507.1 GCA_945952425.1 uncultured Pseudorhodobacter sp.
CCAGAGCCTGCCGCTGTCGCAGCCCCTTCCCGAGGGCGCCGAGGTCACGGTCGGCCTGCGCCCCGACATCTTCAAGCGCGGCGGCAGCGCCGCCCTGCAGCTGAAGATCGAGATCGTCGAGCAGCTGGGCGCCGAGACCTTCGCCTATGCCCGTGCCAGTGCCGATCCCGAGGTCCAGCCCCTGACCATCGCCGTGACCGACGGCCGCGACCTTCGCCCCGGCCAGCCCCTGACCGTCACCTTCGACCCCGCCCGCGTCCTCCTCTTCGGGCAAGACGGCCAGCGCCTGCGCTGAAACCCCTTTCATACTGGCTCAAATATCCCACGGGGGTGCGGGGGTGTGAAACCCCCGCTTTCCATCTCCGCCAGCCCGCCCTATACCGAAAATGCGGGATGCCCCCGCGACGGAAGGGAAGCCCCATGCGCACCATCACCACGACCGAAGACCTCGCCGAATTCTGCACCCGCGCCAAGGCCGAGCCTTACGTCACCATCGACACCGAATTCCTGCGCGAGCGCACCTATTGGTCGAAACTCTGCCTGATCCAGATGGCTTTGCCCGGCAAGGACGGCGAGGCGGTGCTGGTCGATCCGATCGAAGGCGACAAGATGTCGCTGGAGCCGATCTACGACCTCTTCCGCCACAAGGGCACCGTGAAGGTCTTCCACGCCGCCCGGCAAGACCTGGAGATCTTCTTTACCGAAGGCAATGTCTTCCCCGATCCGCTCTTCGACAGCCAGGTCGCGGCCATGGTCTGCGGCTTCGGCGAGCAGGTGGGTTACGAGACGCTGGTGAAAAAGATCGCCAAGGCCGATCTCGACAAGACCTCGCGCTTCACCGACTGGTCGCGCCGTCCGCTGACCAAGGCCCAGGCCGAATATGCTTTGGCCGATGTCACCCATCTGCGGGTGATCTATGAATTCCTGGCCGCGCAGCTGGCCAAGACCCACCGCGAGCCCTGGGTGGCCGAAGAGCTTTCCATCCTCACCGACCCCGAGACCTATATCACGCGGCCGGAAGAGGCCTGGGAGAAGATCAAGACCCGCACCACCTCGGGCCGCTTCCTGGCCGTGGTGCGCGAATTGGCGCGGTTTCGCGAGACCTATTGCCAGGCCAACAACGTGCCCCGGGCAAGGGTGATGAAGGACGACGCGCTCCTGGAGCTCGCCTCGACCCGGCCCACCAACATGGAAGAGCTGGGGCGGTCTCGGCTCCTGCTGCGCGAGGGGAGGAAGCCCGAGATCGCCGATGGCATCATCAATGCCATCAAGACCGCGATGGAGCTGAAGCAGGACGACCTGCCGCGCCCGCCCGACCAGGGGGCGCAGTTGCAGGTCAACCCGGCCTTGGCCGACCTCTTGCGCGTGCTGTTGAAGGCGAAGTCGGAGTCCTTGGGCGTCGCACCGCGGCTGATCGCCTCCTCGTCGGAGTTGGACCAGATCGCGGCCGGGCAGCGCCATGTGCCCTCGCTGGCGGGCTGGCGGGCCGAGGCCTTCGGCGACGATGCGCTGCGCCTCTGCAAGGGCGAGATCGCTCTGTCGGCCAAGGGCAACGAGGTCCGCGTGGTGCGACTTTAAGGAGCGCTTGCGCGCAAGCGATGCGCTTTGCCTTGCGCCTTCGCGCCAGGCAAAGCAGGGGGGGCGCTGCCCCCCTCGCCTTCGGCTCTCCCCCCGGGATATTTTCGGACCAATGAATGGGGAGGCTGGACTTAAGGGCCGGGGGGCTCTGGTCCTAACGCACCTGGCTTCGCGGGCGCAAAATGGGGAGTGAAACTATTGGAGCCCCTTCCCATGAACACGATGACCAATGACCTGTCCGGCGTGATCGCCGCCGACAAGGCCCATGTCTGGCACCACCTGAGCCAGCACAAGCAATACGAGACCGTCGATCCCCGCGTCATCGTCGAGGGCAAGGGGCTGCGCGTCTGGGATGCCAAGGGCAAGGAATATATCGACGCGGTGTCCGGCGCGGTCTGGACGGTGAACGTGGGCTATGGCCGCGAGAGCATCGCCAAGGCGGTGGCCGACCAGCTGGTGAAGATGAACTATTTCGCAGGCGCCGCCGGGACGGTTCCGGGCGCCTTGTTCGCCGAAAAGCTGATCTCGAAGATGCCGGGGATGAGCCGGGTTTACTATTCGAACTCGGGCTCGGAGGCGAATGAGAAGGTCTACAAGATGGTGCGCCAGATCTCGCATCGGCACCATGGGGGCAAGAAGAACAAGATCCTCTACCGCGAGCGCGACTATCACGGCACGACGATTGCGGCGCTCGCGACCTCTGGCCAGAAAGAGCGGGCCATGCAGTATGGGCCCTATCCGGACGGCTTCGTCATGGTCCCGCATTGCCTGGAATATCGCAAGCAATGGGATGTGGAGAACTACGGCGAGCGGGCGGCGGATGCCATCGAAGAGGTGATCCTGCGCGAAGGGGCCGACACGATCGGCGCCATCGTGCTGGAGCCGGTGACCGCGGGCGGCGGCGTCATCGTCCCGCCGAAGGGCTATTGGGAGCGGGTGCAGGAGATCTGCAAGAAGTATGAGATCCTGCTGCATATCGACGAAGTGGTCTGCGGCATCGGGCGCACGGGCCTGTGGTTCGGCTATCAGAATTACGGGATCAAGCCGGATTTCGTGACCATGGCCAAGGGGCTCGCCTCGGGCTATGCGGCGATTTCCTGCACGGTGACGACGGAAGCGGTCTTCAACCTGTTCAAGGACGATGCCTCGGACCCGATGAGCTATTTCCGCGACATCTCGACCTTTGGCGGCTGCGCTTCCGGCCCGGCGGCGGCTTTGGAAAACATGCGCATCATCGAGGACGAGGGCCTTCTGGACAACACGCTGAAGATGGGCGAGCG
>CAMFIX010000508.1 GCA_945952425.1 uncultured Pseudorhodobacter sp.
GATCTCTTCACGGGGCTCGAGCGCCGTCAGGCCGAAGAAACCCTGCGCCACAGCTGGCCGGATGCCTGGGAGGCGATCCATGGCCGGGCACTCAAGCCCGGGGAATCCCGCACGCGCGACGGCGAAGCCTTTGCCCGCGACCATGCGAGCGATTGGGTCGTGATCTCGGCGATCTATTCCGACCAGCATCGCGGCTTCACCGAGGTGATCGCCACGCGGGGCGGGCGGCGTGATTCCAAATCCGAGGAGCGACGTTTCCTTGTCCCCTCCGGGGACTACAAGGTCGGCGCCTTCGGCTTCGTCATCGATGAAGCGCGCCACACCGTCTATGACGGCCCGTCGAGCTTCATCGGCTGGCGGGGCAGGGCAGGGGGGTGAACCCCAGATGGCGGGTGTCGATCCTGGTGGCCGGGCACCCGCCAGAGGAAGAGACGGGCGGGGGATTCCGTGACGGGTTTCAGGGTGGGAGAGGGTCTCCTGCCGCCCGTCGCGGAGTGATCCCGATGAATGCGCCCATCCCCCAAACCGCCTTCCGTTGCCCCGGCGACAACTTGATCGGCGGGGTCCTTGCCCATCTGCGCCTCGCGGACCGCTTGCCCCTGCGGGTCAGCTGCCGCTGCCGCGCGCATTGGGACGATCCGGCACTCGATCAACTGTGGATCAACCGCGAGGTCGATCTCGGCAGCTGCGACGACCTCGCGGCTGCAATAAACCTGGCCCGCAAAGCTGTCGCTTCCGGCCCTGTCGACGCGGGGCGCGATGCAGCCCTCCGCCTGGCGCCACAGTTCGTCACCATCCTCGATGCCGAGCACTGTCTCGTGCTGGCGGGTGAGGTGCAGGCGGGAAGCATCCTCTGGTGCGTCCCGGTCATCAGCGATGCCGAAGCGCGGCGCGTGGTGAATGAGGCGTGCGGGCTTCGGGCCAAGGCCCGCGCGGCAACGGACGCCGGCGATCCCGCATCTGCCGCTGCGCTGCTCACTTGCGTCCAAGCGCTGGAGGGTCGTCTGGTCGATCCGTTCTGGCGCGACCTTGCGGTCGCTGCAGTCGATCACGCCCTTGCAGCCTGAACTTCCCCCTTTCCGGAAATCCACCCCCGGCAGTTGACTGGGCCATGCAAGAGAGGGAACTGCTTATGCCGCAAGTGATCGCCACAACCGTCTATCGTCTTGATGAACTCCCCAAAGGTGCCAAGGACAGGGCCCGCGCCTGGTATCGCGAAGGTGGCTTCGACCATGACTGGTACGATGCCGTCTACGAGGATTTTCAGCACATCGCTGAGATCCTCGGCATCCGGCTCAAGACCCGGGCCACCCGGCTGGTCGGCGGTCGCACCCGCGAGGAACCGTGCATCTGGTTCAGCGGCTTCTGGTCGCAGGGCGATGGCTCGGCCTGGGAAGGCTCGTACTCCTACCGGAAATCCGCCGCCGCCGAACTTCGTGCTTACGCGCCGAAGGACCAGACCCTGCATCGCATCGCTGAGACCTTGCAGGCGGCGCAGCGGCAGAATTTCTACCAGCTGCGCGCCGAGGTTTCACATCGCGGCACCTATTATCATGCCTTCACCATGGCCGTCTCTGTGACACGGGACAGTTCGGCTGCGGCCGAGGTCATTGGTGATGCTGAGGCCGTGGTCACCGAAGCGCTCCGCGATCTTGCCAATTGGCTCTACCGGCAGCTGGAACAGGAATACGACCACCTGACCTCGGATGAGGCTGTGGACGAGACGCTGATCGCCAATGGCTATACCTTCACCGAGGAAGGACAGCGGTTCGGATAGCAGCAGGCCGCGTCGGCACGCTTGCAGAATATCCAGAATATCTGTATATTCTGTTCAAATGGAGGTTCCGGCATGCAACATCTACCCGAGTTCAAGGCCGCAGACCTGACGCGGCACACCAGCGAGCTTTTCGATGCGGCGATCCGCTCTCCGGTCGCGATCACCAAGCATCGCAAGCCGAAATTCGTGCTGATGAGCATGGATCAATACCAACAGCTCGCCAAGGGCGCGACCCAGCAGGCCCATATGCTGGATGAAATGCCGGACGACCTCAAGGCGCTGATGATCGAAGGGCTCGAGCGGGACATGAACCAGGATGCCGAATAAACCCAAAGCCGGAGAGGTCTTCCGTTACCCCTTCCTTTGGAAGCGGGAAGAACTCTCCGGCGAAACCGAGGGCCGCAAGAAGCGCCCCGTTTGCATCGCCGTGACTGTCGCCAAGCAGGATGGCGAGACGGTGGTGTTTATCCTGCCGATCACGACACAGCCGCCACAGCCCGCACGACATGCCATCGAGGTCCCCGAAATCGAGTCGCAGCGCGTCGGCCTCGAGACCCAAGTCCGCAAATGGATCATGCTCGACGAGGTCAATACCGACATCGTCGAGCGTTCCTGTGTCTGGGATGACCGCAAGCCGCTTGGCACCTTCAGCGCGGCCTTCACGGCCAAGATCCGTGTCACTCTGCTTGCGCTTGCCAAGGCGGGCGCGGCAAAACTCGTGGACCGCACGAAGTAACCGCTGATGGCCTTGCGGCCTCAGCGGTTCCCGTCGATCCACTTCGACATCAACCCTCGGTCCCGAAAGCATTCGTCCGGCACGGCACGGCGCTTGATCCGCGCAAGTCGTTCGGCAAAGGCGACCTGCTTGGAGGTCGGATGGCTGGTATCAGCAGGTTTCAGCTTCGCTTGCGCTTCGATCCAGGCGCTGAGCGAACGGCGGTCCTGTTGGACTTCCCAGGAGAGCAGGCTCTGGTTTCGCAGCGCCAGCGACCGCGCATAGGCGATCTGGCGTTCGGTGGCGGGCAGGGCAAATGTGGCTGCGTCCATGATGGGTCTCCCATGCGG
>CAMFIX010000509.1 GCA_945952425.1 uncultured Pseudorhodobacter sp.
ATCGTGCCGATGTTCACATGCGGCTTGGTGCGTTCAAACTTTGCCTTTGCCATTTAGGCTGCTCCTTCAGGTTCAAGTGCGGAGCGCGGATGCGCTCCCTACGGGGTGGTAGGGCGGGGTCTCCCCCGCCGCACCGATCAAGCGTATTTCTTCTGGATTTCCTGAGAGATATTCTCGGGAACCGCGTCGTAATGGTCGAACTCCATGGAGAACACGGCGCGGCCCGAGGTCATCGAGCGCAGCGTGTTGATGTAGCCGAACATATTGGCCAGGGGGACCATGGCGGCGATGACATTCGCGTTGCCGCGGCTGTCCTGGCCGGTGACCATCCCGCGACGGGAGGTCAGGTCGCCGATCACGCCGCCGGTATATTCTTCCGGGGTCACGACTTCGACCTTCATGATCGGTTCCAGCAGCTTCGCGCCGGCCTTCTTCAGGCCCTCGCGCATGCCGGCCCGGGTGGCGATTTCGAAGGCCAGCACCGAAGAGTCGACGTCGTGGAACGCGCCGTCGACCAGGGCCACCTTGAAGTCGATCACCGGGAAGCCCGCCAGAGGACCGGAGTCCATGACCGACTTGATGCCCTTTTCGACGCCGGGGATATATTCCTTCGGCACCGCGCCGCCGACGATCTTGGATTCGAAGGAATAGCCTTCGCCCGGTTCCGTCGGGGTGATTTCCAGCTTGATGCGGGCGAACTGGCCCGTGCCGCCGGTCTGCTTCTTGTGGGTGTAGTCGATTTCCGTCGCGCGGCTGATCGTCTCGCGGTAGGCCACCTGCGGGGCACCGATGTTCGCCTCGACCTTGAACTCGCGACGCATGCGGTCAACGAGGATGTCGAGGTGAAGTTCGCCCATGCCCTTCATGATGGTCTGGCCGGATTCCACATCGGTCTCGACGCGGAAGGACGGGTCTTCGGCAGCCAGGCGCGCCAGGGCGAGGCCCATCTTCTCCTGGTCGGCCTTGGACTTCGGCTCCACGGCGATTTCGATCACGGGGACCGGGAAGGTCATCGTTTCCAGAACCACGGGATTGGCGGTGTCGCAGAGCGTATCGCCGGTCGTGGTTTCCTTCAGCCCCGCCAGCGCCATGATGTCGCCCGCGAAAGCCTCGGTGATTTCTTCCTGCTTGTTGGCGTGCATCATGACCATGCGGCCGATGCGCTCCTTGCGACCCTTGGTCGCATTCAGGATCTGGTCACCCTTCTTCACCTGGCCCGAATAGACGCGGGTGAAGGTCAGCGTGCCCATGAACGGGTCGTTCATGATCTTGAACGCCAGGCCCGAGAAGGGCTGGTTGTCATCGGCCGAACGCTGGATGTTGCGGGTTTCCGTCTCGTCACCGGGGGCGAAGCCTTCGTAGGGCGGCACGTCCAGCGGATCGGGCAGGTAGTCGATGACGGCGTTCAGAAGGGGCTGCACGCCCTTGTTCTTGAAAGCCGAGCCCGCGAAGATCGGAACGAAGTCGATGGCCAGCGTGCCCTTGCGGATCAGCTTGCGCAGCTCTTCGGCGGTGGGCTCGTTGCCTTCCAGATAGGCTTCCATCGCGGCGTCGTCCTGACCCACTGCCGTTTCCAGCAGGTTCAGGCGCCATTCGTCGGCCTGGTCCTTGAGCTCGGCGCGGATCGGCTGGCGCACCCAGGAGGCGCCCAGGTCTTCGCCCTGGTAGACCCACTCTTCCATGGTGACCAAATCGATGATGCCTTCCAGCTTGTCTTCCGCGCCGATCGGCAGGGCCACGGGAACCGGGTTGGCCCCGGTGCGGTCCTTGATCATCTTGACGCAGTTGAAGAAGTCGGCGCCGGTCTTGTCCATCTTGTTGACGAAGACGATGCGCGGCACCTTGTAGCGGTCAGCCTGACGCCACACGGTTTCGGTCTGGGGTTCCACGCCGGCATTGCCGTCCAGCAGAACCACGGCCCCGTCGAGCACGGCCAGCGAACGTTCGACTTCGATGGTGAAGTCCACGTGGCCGGGGGTGTCGATGATGTTGAAGCGGTAGCGGTCAGCGGCCGACTTGCCCTCGCCGGGATCGACCTGGCGCTGCCAGAAGGTCGTGGTGGCAGCCGAGGTGATCGTGATGCCACGCTCTTGCTCTTGCTCCATCCAGTCCATGGTGGCGGCGCCGTCATGGACTTCGCCGATCTTGTGGGTCTTGCCGGTGTAATACAGAATCCGCTCGGTCGTCGTGGTCTTGCCCGCGTCGATGTGAGCAATGATCCCGAAGTTCCGATAGCGGTTAAGCGGATATTCGCGAGCCATGGGAACCCCTTACCAACGATAGTGGCTGAACGCTTTGTTCGCGTCGGCCATCTTGTGGGTGTCTTCGCGCTTCTTCACCGCGGTACCACGGTTGTTGACGGCGTCCGACAGTTCGGCGGCCAGGCGCTCTTCCATCGTGTTCTCGTTGCGCTTGCGGGCGGCGGTGATCAGCCAGCGGATCGCAAGGGCTTCGCGGCGCTCGGAGCGCACTTCGACGGGAACCTGGTAGGTCGCACCACCGACGCGGCGCGAGCGCACTTCGACGGAGGGCTTCACATTGTCCAGCGCCTCGTGGAAGGCCTGGACGGGTTCGCGCTTCAGACGGGTTTGCACCCGTTCCAGAGCGCCATAAACGATGCCTTCAGCGACGGACTTCTTGCCGTCCAGCATCAGGTTGTTCATGAACTTGGTCAGAACGCGGTCGCCATACTTGGCGTCCGGGAGGACTTCGCGCTTCTCAGCGGCGTGACGACGGGACATCTCTTATCTCCTCACTTCGGACGCTTGGCGCCATACTTCGAACGGCGCTGACGACGTTCCTTCACGCCCTGGGTGTCCAGAACGCCGCGGAGGATGTGGT
>CAMFIX010000510.1 GCA_945952425.1 uncultured Pseudorhodobacter sp.
GGAATACCCCGAGGGCTTCAAGGGCGCGACGCTCGACCCCGATACGCTGCGCCGCGTCGCCGCCGCCGCGGCCGCCATGAACCGCGTCGCGGAAATCCGCCGCACCCGCATCTCCGGCACGATGGACAACCACCGCCGCCGCGTGGGCAACCAATGGGTCGTGGACCTGCAAGGCGATACCATCCCCCTGACGATCAGCGCCGACCACGAGGGCTCCACCATCACCTTCGAAGACGGCACACATCTGCGCGTCTCCTCCGACTGGAACCCCGGTGAGACGCTGGCGCGGCTGGATATCTCCGGCCACCCCTTGGTGATGAAGGTCGGGAAAATCCCCATGGGCTTCCGCCTGAGGCTCCGTGGCGCCGACCTGAAATGCCTGGTCCGCTCGCCCCGCGCCGCGGCGCTGGCGTCGCATATGCTGGAGAAGACCCCGCCCGACACGTCGAAGTTCCTTCTCTGCCCGATGCCCGGCCTGCTGGTCAAACTGGCGGTGCAAGAGGGCGACGAGGTGCAGGAGGGCCAGGCGCTCGCCACCGTCGAGGCGATGAAGATGGAGAACATCCTCAAGGCCGAACGCGCGGGCGTGGTCAAGAAGATCCGCCACCAGCCGGGCGCAAGCCTCAAGGTCGACGACGTGATCCTGGATTTCGCCTGACCATGGGCCCGAACCGCCTGACTGCGCTGCTGCGGACTGGACAAATGTTCCACATTTGTTCCAAAATGGGGACTTGCCGTCACAGCGACTCAGGGCAGCATGTCATTGCGCGTCTCGACCCTCTTCTTCGACATGAACAGCTTTTACGCCTCGGTCGCCCAGGCGGAAGAGCCCGCCCTGATGGGCCGCCCCGTGGGCGTGCTGACGACCGATGCGCCGAATGCCGCCTGTATCGCGGCCAGCATCGACGCCAAGCGCGCCGGGGTGAAGATGGGCACCCGGCAGGAGGAGGCGCGGCAGCTTTGCCCCGGCATCGTCTTTCGCCCGGTCAAGCACGATGTCTGCGTGCGCTATCACCATGCGATCCTGGCCGCGGTCGAGACCGTCCTGCCGATCCAGCGCGCCTGGTCGATCGACGAATGCTCCTGCCTGCTGACCGGCGCGCAGCAAGAGCTGGACCGCGCGATGGAGATCGGGCGCGCCCTGCAACAGGCCGTGCTGCGGCTTGTGCATCCGGCCTTGCGCTGTTCCGTCGGGCTGGGGCCGACGCGGCTTTTGGCCAAGGTGGCGGCGGGACTGGAAAAACCGGGCGGCCTCCACTGGCTCTTGCCCGAGATCCTGCCGGACCGCATCGCCCATCTGGCGCTGGACGATCTGCCGGGGATTTCGCGCCGCATGATGGGGCGGCTTCAGGCGGCGGGCGTGGCGGATGTGCGGGCGCTTTACGCCTTGGACCCCAAACATGCCCGGCGCATCTGGGGCAGCGTCATGGGCGAACGCTTTCTGCGCGAGCTGCGCGGCGAAGAGGTGATCTGGCCCGAGACCCATCGCGGCATGATCGGCCATGGCCAGGTGCTGACCGGCCCCAATGCCACGCCCGAGGGCGCGCGTCTGGTGGCGCGGCGGCTTTTGGTCAAGGCGGCGGCGCGGCTGCGGCGCGAGGGCTTCGTGGCCCGCAGCCTGCATGTCTCGCTGCGGCTGAACGACGGTGGCCATGCGGGGCAAGAGGGGCAGATCAAGCCCTCGCAGGACACGTTCTTTCTGCTGGAAACCCTGGACCGCTACTGGCGCGCCCTGCCCCGGCGGCGCCCCCGCGCGGTGAATGTGGTGCTGGGCGGCCTTATTCCCGCGGATCAGGCGACGGGCGATCTCTTCGACGCGCCTGCCGCGCCAGACCCGCATCTGCGGCTTTGCCGGACCATCGACGCGCTGAACCAGCGCTTCGGCCAGGACACCATCCGCTTCGGCGCCCTGCCGCCGCATCACGTGCCCTATACCGGCGCCAAGATCGCCTTCGGCCGCATCCCCGTGGCGGAGGACTTTCTGGAATAGCCCCGGGCGCCGCGCTCTTCCTTTCATACTTGTCCAAATATCCCACGGGAGGGTCCGGGAGGGTGTGAAACCCTCCCGAGACGCCAGCCATCAGGAGACCACGATGACGAAAACCGACCCGACCCGCGCCGACTGGGAAAAGCTCGCCACCCGCGAGCTGAAGGGCGCCTCCCCCGAGAGCCTCACCTGGGCGACGCTGGAGGGCATCGCGGTCAAGCCGCTTTACACGGCCGAGGATGCCGACTTCCCCCATATGGGCGGCTTCCCCGGGATCGCGCCCTTCACCCGCGGCGTGCGCGCCACGATGTATGCCGGGCGGCCCTGGACGATCCGGCAATATGCGGGGTTTTCCACGGCGGAGGAATCGAACGCCTTCTACCGCAAGGCGCTGGCCTCCGGGCAGCAGGGCGTCTCGGTGGCCTTCGACCTCGCCACCCACCGGGGCTATGACAGCGACCATCCGCGCGTCGTGGGCGATGTCGGCAAGGCGGGCGTCGCCATCGACAGCGTCGAGGACATGAAGATCCTCTTCGACGGCATCCCCTTGGACAAGATCTCTGTCTCGATGACGATGAACGGCGCGGTCCTGCCGGTTCTGGCCGCCTTCATCGTGGCGGGCGAGGAACAGGGCGTGCCCCGTGCCGCGCTGTCGGGGACGATCCAGAACGACATCCTCAAGGAATTCATGGTGCGGAACACCTATATCTATCCGCCCGAACCCTCGATGCGGATCGTGGCCGACATCATCGCCTATACCGCCGATCAGATGCCGAAGTTCAACTCGATCTCGATCTCCGGCTATCACATGCAGGAGGCGGG
>CAMFIX010000511.1 GCA_945952425.1 uncultured Pseudorhodobacter sp.
GGTGGGCCTGGTGGCGGGAAAGCTCGAGCGCATGGAGGTCGGGCGGGATGCGCCGCGGGTCCTGGCCCAGGGGAACGCCGGGCTGTTCTTTTTCCGGGTTCGCGAAGCCCTGGCCCAGGTGGATGATCGCTATGACGTCGTCGTCATCGACTGCCCGCCGCAACTCGGCTTCCTCACCATGTCGGCCCTCTCCGCCGCGACCGGCGTCCTGGTCACCATCCACCCCGAAATGCTGGACGTCATGTCGATGAGCCAGTTCCTGCGGATGACCGCCGAGCTGATGGATGTCATTGCCGACAGCGGCGCGGATATGTCGCACGACTGGATGCGCTATCTCCTCTCGCGCTATGAGCCGACGGATGCGCCGCAAAACCGCATCGTCGCCTTCCTGCGCACGCTTTACGGCGACAAGGTTCTGAATGCGCCGATGCTGAAGTCGACGGCCATTTCAGACGCCGGGCTGACCAAGCAGACGCTCTACGAAGTCGATCGCAGCGCCTTCACCCGCTCGACCTACGACCGGGCCGTCGAAAGCCTGAATGCGGTGAACGACGAAATCGCGCAGCTCATCCAAAAGACCTGGGGGCGGTAATGTCGGACAGCAAGAAGAAGCGGATGTCCATGCTCGACAGTCTGGCGCAGACCGGCGCGGCCCCGGTGACCGCCAGCATGATGTCGACCAACCGCGCCTTGCGCTCGGCCCGGGAAGCGGTGGATTCCCACCATGTCTGGGAGCTCGATCCGGCCCAGATCCTTGACGAGCGTCAGGCCGATCGCCTTGATCTTGAAGACATAAAGGATCTGCGCGCCTCCATCGAGCAGAACGGCCAGGCGGTGCCGATCCTGGTCCGCCGGCATCCCACCGAGAGCGACCGCTATCTTCTGGTTTACGGCCGCAGGCGTCTTGAAGCGATCAAGTCGTCGGATCGCGTCGAGAAGGTCCGCGCCCTTATCGCCAACCTGGACGACCCCGCGGCACTGCGCGCCCAGATCTCCGAAAACACCGGACGCCGCGACCTGAGCTATATCGAACGCGCGCTCTTCGCCTGCGAGCTTCTCGACAGCGGCTACGGGACGCAAGGCGAAATCGCGGAAACGCTCAGCGCGACGAAGTCGGCGATTTCGATGGCCGTTGCCGTGGCGCGGTCGGTTGGCCCTGCCCTGGCGAAGGCCATCGGACCTGCGCATGGGGTGGGCCGCCCAAGGTGGGAGGCGCTGGCGAAAGACATCGAGACCTTCTCTGCCAATCCCGATCATCTCGCGGAAGTTGCCATCGAGGCGCGGCAGAAGGCAGCCGCGGCCAGCCCGGAGGAGGAGACCGCCATCGACCCGTCCCTCGTCGCATTCGAGGCGGTGGCCAGACAGGTGAAGAAAGCCGCTCCGAAGACCGTCGGGCCCGCCACGTCTCGGAAGCTTGTCATCGACGAACGCACCCGCGCGACGGTTCGAAAGACGACTGCGGGGCTGCGCCTGGACATCTCCGACGGCGCCTTTGCGGATTGGCTGGACAGCCAGGCGCAGGATGTCGTCCTGGAACTTCATGCGCGCTGGAAACAAGGCGCGTGAATGAGGAAGAGCAGCAATGAAAAGGAGGCACGCTAGAGGCTAAAGAAAAGGTCCCGCAAAGCTTGCGCCCCACGAGACCCCACCTTCGATCTTAGCACCTTCAAGGTAGTGGTCAGCAGCGCAAACCGCAAGTCCATAGTGATTCGCGGAGCGGCATTTCTATGCCTTCGTGAACTATAGTCATGGAATACAGGCCAATTTCGCCGTTCAAACGGCCGATGTCGCATATCCATCTGGTGGAGGCGCGCGAGCCCCCTGCCCTCTTGCCCTCCGTCAACAAGTGGCAGGTGCTGCGCGACCTCGTCAAAGCGAAGGCTGCCTTCGGCGTGACCGAACGGGATCTGACGGTTCTTCAGGGGCTCTTGAGCTTCTTCCCGGGTGACATGCTGGGTTCCGAAGCCGAGATGGTGGTTTTCCCCTCCAACAAGACCATCTGCGAGCGTCTGAACGGCATGCCCTGTTCCACCATGCGGCGTCACCTGGCGCAGCTTGTGGAGGCCGGTCTTCTGATCCGGCGCGACAGCCCCAATGGGAAAAGGTATGTCAGGCGGGACGGGCCCGACCGGATTTCCTTCGGCTTCGACCTGACCAACATTCACCGGCGCGCCGAAGAGATCGCCAGGGCAGCAGAGGCCGCGCGCGCGACGGAGACGCGCCTGCGTCGGCTGCGCGAAACCGTCAGCCTCATGCGCCGCGACATCGCTGCCTTGGCGGACTACGGCGACAGCCTGGACCCTGGCCGCGACCTCTGGGACCAGATGCGCGACGAAGCGGCGTTGACGGCGCGCGCATTGCGGCGCCAGGTGTCAGTCGCCGAGCTTGAGGAGATTGGCGCCCGGATGACCGCCCTGCTGGACCATGCCCGAGATCGGATCGACGGGCTGAAAACACCAGAAATGGTCACCAGTGATGCCGGGATTGAGCAGCACTATCAGAATTCAAATAAGGACTCTCTTGTCTTTGAATGCGGCGCAGAAAGCCTCGATTTGGCGACCGGCGAGTCCAGCATTCATCCCGCTGCGCAGGTTGGCGACACTGAGGGCAGAGAAAACAAACCCCCGATCCCGCTTCACCTGGTGACGACGAGTTGCCCTTCGATCCGCACGTTCTACGACGAACCGATCCACCACTGGCATCAGCTTTACGATGCAGCCTGTCACCTTCGACCGGCGATGGGGATCACCCTTGCGGTTTGGACGGAAGCGACGCGGATCATGGGCCCGGAACAGGCGTCGAT
>CAMFIX010000512.1 GCA_945952425.1 uncultured Pseudorhodobacter sp.
AAATAGGCGTGATCGCCGGTCGAAAGACCTGCGAGGCAGGGGTGCTCATGGTCCAGGATCAGGTCGTTCCAGCCCATATGCGGCACTTTCAGATGCGGATCGGCGGGGGCGATGCGGGTGACCTCGCCGCCGATCCAGTCAAAGCCGGGGGTGGGTTCGTATTCCAGCCCCCGCGTCGCCAGCATCTGCATGCCGATGCAGATGCCCATGAAGGGGCGAGCTTTGCGCGTGACGGCCTCGTCGATCGCCTCGAAAAGCCCGCTGCGTTCGGTCAGGGCACGGCGGCAGGCGGGGAAGGCGCCATCGCCGGGCAGGACGATCCGGTCGGCGCGGGCGACATCCTCGGGGCGGGCGGAGACGAGGATCGTGCCGCCGGTTTCCCCGGCCATCCGCTCGAAGGCCTTCTGGGCGGAGTGCAGGTTGCCTGAGTCGTAATCGACAAGGACAGTGAGCATTCTGTGGCCTTCATGCGGGAGGATGCCGGGGCCTCCGGCGGGGATATTTGGGCAAGTATGAAAGAGCTAGAGCGCGCCCTTGGTGGAGGGGAGGGCGTCGTTGCGGGGGTCTTTCTCGACGGCCATGCGGAGGGATTTGGCCACCGACTTGAAGGCGGCTTCGGCGATGTGGTGGGAGTTCAGCCCGTGGCGCTGGTCGATGTGCAGCGTGATGCCGCCATGGGTGGCGAGCGCCTGGAAGAATTCGCGCACCAGCTCGGTGTCGAAGGTGCCGATCTTGGCGGTCGGAAATTGCAGGGTGAAGATCAGGAAGGGGCGGGCGGAGAGGTCGAGGGCGCAGGCGACTTGCGCGTCGTCCATGGCCAGCGCGAAATGGCCATAGCGGCGGATGCCCTTCTTGTCGCCCACGGCCTTCGCCAAGGCCTGGCCGATGGCGATGCCCACGTCTTCGACCGTGTGGTGGTCGTCGATATGCAGGTCTCCCTCCGCGCGGATCGTCATGTCGATGAGGCTGTGCCTGGCCAGTTGGTCCAGCATGTGGTCGAAGAAGCCCACCCCGGTTTTCACGTCGGCGCGGCCGGTGCCGTCGAGATCAAGGCGGACCTCGATGGCGGTTTCCGAGGTCTTGCGGGTGATGGTGGCCTGGCGCATCGCGGTCTCCCTTTGGGGGGCCTTATAGGCGGCGGGGGCGCGCATGAAAAGGCTGGAATGGCGCGCGATTCTGGGGTGAAGTGGGGCAGAGGAGACCCCATGCCCTTTCCAGACCTTTCCCCCGATGCGGTGGCCGATTACCGCAGCCCCGCCCTATGTCCCGCCGATTTCGACGCCTTCTGGGCCGCGACCCTGGCCGAGGCCCGCGCCCATCCCCTGGACCTTGTGCTTGATCCGGTCGAGAGCGGGCCGGTCTTCGCCGTTCATGACCTCAGCTTCCGCGGCTTTGGCGGCCATGTGGTCAAGGGCTGGCTGATCGCCCCGCCCGGCGCCCGGGGCGTGGTGGTGAAGTTCATCGGCTATAACGGCGGGCGCTCTTTCGCGCATGAGCATCTGTTTTGGCCCGCGACCGGGCGGGCGGTTCTGGTCATGGACACCCGCGGCCAGGGAAGCGGCTGGGCGCCGGGGGCGACGCCGGACCCGGTGGGCTCGGACCCCGCCCATGCCGGTTTCATGACCAAGGGCATTCTCCGGCGCGAGGATTACTTCTACCGCCGGGTCTTTACCGATGCCGTCCGCGCGGTCGAGGCGGCCCGTAGCCTGAACCTCGGGCCCGTCGCCGTCACCGGCGGCAGCCAGGGCGGCGGGATCAGCCTGGCCGTGGCGGGGCTGGTGCCGGGGCTCGCGGCGGTGATGCCCGATGTGCCCTATCTTTGCGACTTCTGGCGCGGCGTGACCGTGGCGACGCGCGACCCTTACCTGGAGATCGCCCGCTATCTCGCCGTGCATCGCGGGGCGGAAGAGGCGGTCTTCCGCACGCTTTCCTACTTCGACGGCGTGCATTTCGCCGCCCGCGCCACGGCGCCCGCCCTGTTCTCGGTGGGGATCATGGACACGATCTGTCCGCCCTCCACCGTCTATGCCGCCTATAACGCCTATGCCGGGGCGAAAGAGATGGTGCGCTATACGTTCAACGACCACGAGGGCGGCGGGCCGTTCCAGATGGAGCGGCAGAAGGCCTGGGCGGCGGACCATCTGGCGCCATGAGCACGATCATCGCCGAAAGCCGCGCGTTTTGGGAAGAGCTGGTGCGCCCGCATCTGGAGGGACGCTTTGCCGTGGACCAGATGGCGGCGGGCTTCTTCGGCTATGGCTCGGATGTGCTGGGGCTGGATGACCAATATTCCACCGACCATCATTTCGGCCTTCGGGTGAATATCCTGTTGCCGCAGGCCTTGATGGGGCAGGCGGCAGAGATCGAGGCGGCCCTGGCCGATCTGCCCGCCCGCTGGCGGGGGCGCGACCTGGGCGAGGGTTATACCAAGACCCGGGGTGTGGCTCTGGCGAGCCTGGAGCATCACCTTCTGTCGACCATCGGCATCGACCACCCGCCGCAGACCCTGGCCGAATGGCTGGCGATCCCCGAGGAAGACGTCACCCATGTCGTGGCGGGCGAGGTCTGGCACGACCCCTCCGGCCGCTTTACCGCCGTGCGGGGCGCGCTTCAGGCCTATTACCCCGAACCCGTCCGCCTGCGGAGGCTCGCGCATTGGAGCCGGTATTTCTCCGGCATGGGGGTCTATGCCCTGAAACGCGCCATCCTGCGCGAGAACTGGCTTTACGCCTCCACCACCTTTTCGCGGGCGCTGAAATGGGGGGTGCAGATGGCCTTCCTGCTGGATCGCCAATACTACCC
>CAMFIX010000513.1 GCA_945952425.1 uncultured Pseudorhodobacter sp.
AGATCATGCCTAGTCTCGTGGGCTCGGAGATGTGTATAAGAGACAGGGACGACACGTTCCGATTTTCCGCCAGGGTGACCGCCCGCGACTTCCTCGGCCCGATCATCCGCCTGCGGGCCGAGGCCGCAGGCCAGGCGCTGACCGTCGACCTCTTCAACCGCGAAGGCACCGGCCTGCCCGAACCCGGCCAGACCCTGCAGCTTTCCGCCGACCCCAAGGCGCTGGTTGCGTTGGAGTGAATCTGCGGGCAGGGTGAAGCCATTCCCCTGCCCGAGACCCCCATGCGCGGCTTGTTTTTGATTCTGGTCCTTCTGCCCGTCCCGGCTCTGGCCGATGTGCATATCGGAGGTTGCTTTGTGAGCGACTGCCTCAAGTCGGCGCCCGGGGTGCCTTCGCGAGTGTATCGCGGCTGGACAGACCCTAGCCTGCGCCCGCCCTTGTCCTTTCCCGCGGGCGTTCTGGACGGCAGCAAGGAAAAGACTTTCGTGCTGGGGGAGCCTCCCCAGGAACAGTCCTTCGGCATCGACCTTTCCGGGATGGATGTGCCCCTTTTCGTCGGGCGCGTCTTCCCGGGCCCATTCCCCTCCGCCATTCCCCTCGTCGATCCCGGGCCCCTCCCGGGCTCATTTGGCAATGGGGCCTTCATGCACCTCGGCCCACCGGATTTCTTCCTGCGTCTCGGCGACATGGCCTGGGAGGGCGTCTTCCTTGGCGAGTTCGGCGGCAGGTTGATCCGGGTGACGGCATCCGGCGGGATAGAGGACCAGCGGGTTCCCATCTTCGTCACAGGCCTCGCCCCCGACCCAGAAAGCGCCGATTGCCTGCTGATCTCCAGCGGCTTGCGGCACATGGGCAACGGCTCGGGCGGGGTTTACCGCCTCTGCCCCTCCGAAAGCGAGGAGCTGACCCGACTGCCCGGCCTGATCGACGAAAGCGGCGGCGAGATCCCCGTCATCGCCCTTTCCGGCGACGGCAGGCAGGTCTGGGCGCTGTCCGCCGCAAGGCTCTGGACGCTGACCGGAAAGACCTGGACCTCGCAACCCTTGGCGATGGGCCAGGTTCCTGCAGGCCAGGTGGTCACACTCCCCGGCTTCCGGCTCTGGCGCAATGCGGCCGGGGATATCACGGCCCAGCCCTCCCCCTGAGGCCCCGTCACCAATCCTTCGCATCCCCGTCACCGGGGCTTCACCGCGCGGCGGCACAAGGGGGCATCCGAAACGAAAGGGCCTCCTCCCATGCTCAACCGTCGCGCTTTCCTTGCCGCCACCGCGGTCCTGCCGCTGGCCGGCCTCGCCCGTGCCTCCGACCTGAAGACCCTCCAGGTCTTCATCGACGGCGACACCAATATCTCGGACTGGTGGAACAACATCCTGAAACCGGCGTTCGAGAAGGCCCATCCCGGCTGGTCCTTCAACGTCACGATCACCCGTGGCGTGGCCGACGGCAACCTGACCATCGCGCAGCGCGTGCTTGCGGCCAAACAGTCGAACACCGACCCGCAGGCCGATTATTTCGAGCAGTTCGAGCCCGCCGATCTCGCCGGTTCCATCGAAGCCGGGCTCTGGACCGAGATCACCAAGGACAACGTGCCGAATTTCGCCATGGTCAACCCGGCGGCGGTCGAAAGCCCGGTGAAGATGCCCTACCGCGGCAGCCAGGTGCTGATCGCCTATGACAGCGCCAAGATCGCGACCCCGCCCAAGACCTTCGCCGATCTCGTGGCCTGGGCCAAGGCCAATCCCGGCCGCTTTACCTATGGGCGGCCGGACAAGGGCGGCTCGGGCTCCAACTTCGTGATCCGGGCGATCCATGAGGGCAACGGCCGCGATCCCTCGCTGTTCACCGTGGACAATTTCGAGCCCGCGAAGGCCGAAGAGATGCTGCAGAAGGGCTGGGCGATCCTGAAGGATCTGCATCCCTATACCTTCGGCGAGGGCACTTACCCGGCCGGCAACACCCCGGCTTTGCAGCTGCTTGCCCAAGGCGCGGTCGATATGATCCCGGCCTGGTCGGACCAGGCTCTGCAAGCGCTGAAACAGGGCGTGCTCCCCGAGACGGTGAAGCTCGTCCAGCTGCAAGACCTGGCCTTGTGCGGCGGCTTCTCCTCCTCGGCCATCCCGGTCAATGCGACCAGCCACGAGGGCGCGCTGGCGCTGGCCGATTTCATGATGTCGGTCGAAACGCAAACCTCTTGCGTGCGCGACATCGGCGGTTTCCCGGGGATTTCCTGGGATCATCTGCCGGCCGATCTGAAGGCGGAATATATCGACGTCATCCCGACCTCGATCCCGACCTTCCCCTCGGGCGCCTGGCAGAAGGCCAAGAACGACGGCTGGTATAAAAACGTCGCGACGAACCTGAAGCAGGAATGAGCACATCTTCCGACATTTCCCGCGGCCAGGCGGCCGCGGGGCTTGGCCTCGTCGCTTTGCCGGTGGCGATCCTGGTGGTGCTGGTGCTGGTGCCCACGGTCCGCATGGTCCTGGGCACGTTTTTCGACGCAAGCGGGTTCACCCTCGCCCGCTATGCCTATTTCTGGAGCGACGCCTATTCGCTGGCGAACCTGCGGTATACTTTGGTCATGACGCTGGCCTCCTGCGCGGCGGCGCTGGCGATCTCGACCGTGATCGCGCTGTATCTGCGGTTTTCCACCGGGCGGATCGCGGCCACGATCCACGCGCTCAGCCTCTTTCCCCTCTTCGTCCCCTCGATCATCATTTCCTATGCGCTGATCCGGTTCCTGGGGCCGAACGGGCTCTTCCAGCTGATGCTGGAGCGTATCGGCATCCCCTTC
>CAMFIX010000514.1 GCA_945952425.1 uncultured Pseudorhodobacter sp.
CCTTTCGGGCCTCAGGCTGCGCCTGCGCCGTCTGCGGCAACCGGCCCGGTCTCGCCTCGGGCCTGGAAGGGCGTTGTCCTCTCCCCTCGCGGGGCGACAGGCATCCCCTTGCGGGGGCCACCAACACCAATGAAAACCCCCGCCAAAGCGGGAGTGGGGGGCGTATAGGCGGGGGAGGGGGCGGTGTCAACAGGGGAAGCGCGGGCGGGCGGCAGCTGCGGAGCCTCCGGCGGGGATATTTATGCAAATGTGAAAGGGCAAGGGGCGCGCGGCCGGCGGGGACCGATGCGACCCGAATTTTCGCAGAAAATTCGAAACCCTTATTGCCCCATGTCGTGGCGCAGGATCGCCGCCTCCGATCCCGTCAGGTTGCGCCGCGCAGGTGCGCCATAGGCCGAAGGGTCCGCCGCCAGCCCCGGGAAAAGCGCCATCAGCCCCGCGCGCTGCGCAGGCTCCAGCGCATCCAGCGCCGCATTGGCCGGGTGAAAGCTCTCGGTCGCCACGCCATTGGCCCAGATCACCTGGTGGGTCTCGAAGAGGACATGGACATAAGTCACTTCGCGCAAGGCGCGCTCGACCAGGATCGTGCGGTCGTTCACCAGGTCTTCGGCGCGCACCAGCACTTCGGGCGCGTTGAAAAGCGCCTCCGCCGCCGCGCCCTGCATCAGGATGCGGTGCTGGGGCGAGACCAGGAGATCCGGCTGCGGCTGCCCCTGCCCCATCGCAGCCGCCTTGATGCGGATCGGGCGCAGATGCGGCATGGCATGCAGCCGCGCGCCGGTCATCCGGCGGTGGCCGGTCCACAGGATCGGCTGCGGCCCGGCATCGCGCGTCAGGACCAGGTCGCCCGGCCTGAGGCTCTGGATCAGCCGGGGGCCGCCCGGCGTGGCCAGCTGCGTGTCGGGGGTAAAGCAGATGACGCCGCGCCCGGGCTGGCCCGTGCCGATGCGCCCCCGGTCGATGGCGACCTGCGTCACCCAAAGATCGCGGTCGCGCGGCGGCATTTCGCCCAGGACCATCAGCAAAAGCGCCCCGGTGTCAGGCACCGTCAGAAGCGTGACGACCCAGGTCTCGACCCCGTCGGTCAGCGCAAAGCCCTGGCTTGCGCCGCCCTCGTCCTCTTCGCTCGGCGCCTGCCGCGTCACCGCGGCGCCGATCAGCCGGCGCACCATGCGCGCCGCCCGGGCGCGCATCTCTGCCGCCCCCTCCGCCCCATCCAGACGCAACATGTCGGAGGGCCCATCGACCCGCACCGGCTCTCCGCCCCAGCGCCAGGTGACGCCGAGGGTCAAAAGCTCCAGCGGCGCCGCCTTGACGCCATCCGTTTCCGTCTGCGACCAGGAAATGACGAACGTGCCCTGCGAGCCCGTCTTCATGCCTGTAATGCCTGCTCTTATTGTTCTTGTGCGGAAAGGTTAACGAATCGCCCCGGGTTTTCCAATGGCAAATCGGCAACAGTCCAGTATTTAAACTGCAACGCACATCTGCGTGAGGCTTCAGAACTGCAGGTTGAACGACAGCGACCCCACGGTCTGCCCGCTGCCCTGCCCCACGAACTCCGGCGAGAGCCAGGTGAGGCCATAGAAGGCCGAGGCGCGCTGGCCCTGCCAATGCACCCCGGCGCGCAGCCGCGTGCGCATATCCTCGGCCGCGGGCCCGTTGGCGGGCAACAGGACCGAGGCGAAGACCCGCGTCACATCGCCCCCGGCCGTGAACGAAAACCCCGGGCTCAGCGTCGAGGGCGCGGCACGATAGCGCTGGCCCGTCACCCCGTCGCGCACCATGACGGCATCGGACCCGAAGGCGCCGAAGGTCAGGTCGAACCCCGCCCGCGCCAGGGTCTCGACCCCGGCCTGCGCCGCGACATAGGGGCGCAGACGCATCGAGCCCAGATCGAAGCTCCGCCCCAGCTCGCCCGAAATCGTCGGCACCACCCGGTCGGTGATCTGGCCCGAGGTGTTGGGCTCGGCGATGCCCAAAGCATGGTGGACCCATTTCTGCACGCCGCTGACCCCGGTCATCGGCCCGATGGCCACCATGTCGGCGCCGAGCTCCAGCTCCATCCCCTGCCATTGCGACTGGCTGTGCAGGCCAAAGCTCAAGACCCCGGCATAGCGCCGATCCCCCGGCGCCGGGTTGGCCAGGTTGGCGGGCGCCACGATCTCGGAATGCAGGCGCCATTCCAGCAAAGCCCCGATCCGGTCGGGCAGTTGCCCCGAGAACTCCGCCCCCCGGATCACGCTGACCGTATAGGCGCCGGTGTGCCAGCGGTCATGGCCATCGCCCAAAGCGTCATTGTCGAACATCCGCCCCCAGCCAAGCGTCACCCGCCCGCCCTGCGCGGCCTCGGGCGGCATATAGCCCTGCGCCTGGGCCGCCATGGGCAGCAAAGCCGCCAGAACCAAAGCTTTCACGCGATCCCCCTTCGACGAAGGCCTTTGCGGCCCGTTTTGCCGCAAGGGTCTTCGCCGGGGCGCCCGCCGTCAAGGAGGGTCGCAGAACAAAGCCTCAGCGTTGCGCTTCTGCCGTGGCCAGCGCGAGACCATCGACCACCGCCGTGAAAGGCTCGGTCGCGCGCAAGGAGGCCGCGGGGCACAGGGCCTGCGCCTCTTGCCCCACCAGTCCCATGAGCGAGGAACCCCCGACCAGCACGACCTCTTGCACCCGATCCGGCGCGATCCCGGCCTTGCGGCAGCATTCGGCGGCGGCCTCGCGCAGGGGGGCGCGGTATTTGCGCAGGGATTTCTCCAGGCTTTCCGGAGTGATAGGCACCGCCAGACCGGCCTCGAC
>CAMFIX010000515.1 GCA_945952425.1 uncultured Pseudorhodobacter sp.
GCCGTGGTGGTGCAGGTTCTGGGGGCGGGGAACCTCTCGAACCGCTATTACACCGTTCATCCGCGGCGCAACGACCGCTTCCTGGGGCCGACGCCCCTGCTGCGCAGCCTGTTCCGCGATGTGGATTTCACCGAGTTTTCCTTTACCCGCCATATGCTTGGCGCGCTTTACGACAACTCTCCCGAGAAATTCCAGACCCTGGCCGAAGACCTGCGCGCCACCTGGCGCCAGAAGATGGAGGCGCTGTTGAAACAGCTGCCGGGGCGGTCGATCCTGCTGTGGCTGTCGGACCAGGCGCCGCCGGCCCGCGCGCAGGGGCTGGCGCATGACCCGCTCTTGATCGACGCCGAGCTTGTGGCCTCGGTCCGGCCCATGGTGCGCACCTATGTCGAGGCGGTGGAGCGTGCCGAGCAGCGCAGCCGCAGCCTGTCGGGCATGTCCTTCTCGCGCGACGAATCGGGGGCGGCGGCGCGGATGCCGGGGCCGGAAGTGCACCGCGACCTCTCGCGGCTCTTGTCCACCGCGCTGGAGAAGATCTTGAAATAGGGCCCGCTCTTCCCGCTCCCCGAACGGGCCTTTGGCCGGGTGCGATCCGTCGCGCCCGGCCCTTCGCTTTTCGCTGGCCCCGGGCTATATCAGGGCCAAATGCGGAGGCAGAAATGTTCAAAGACCCCGTCTTCCTGATCGCCACGATCGGGTGTTTCATCGTTCTGGCGATCCTGGCCATCGGCATCGGCGGCTTTGCCAAGGGTGGCGAGTTCAACCGGAAATATGCCAACAAGCTCATGCGGTTGCGCATCATCGCCCAGGCCCTGGCCGTGCTGGTGATCGTCGTCTTCGCCTGGGCGCGGTCGCGGACGGGGGCGCCCTGATGGTCGTTTTGTCGAAGATCTATACCCGCACCGGCGATGCGGGCGAAACGGCTTTGGGCAATGGCGCGCGGGTGCCGAAGTTCGACCTGCGCGTGTCGGCCTATGGCACGGTGGACGAGGTGAATGCGACCGTGGGCCTTGCCCGCCTGCAGGGGATGGATGCGGAATTGTCGCGCATCTCCAACGACTTGTTCGACCTGGGCGCCGATCTTTGCACGCCCGACCTCGACGGCGACGCGACTGCCCCCTATCCCCGGCTGCGCATGATCGCCCCCCAGGTCGACCGGCTGGAGGCCGAGATCGACGCGATGAATGCGGGTCTGGAGCCCCTGCGCAGCTTCATCCTGCCGGGCGGCACGGCCCTAGCCGCCCAGCTGCACCTGTGCCGCACCGTCTGCCGCCGGGCCGAGCGCCTGGTGGTCGAACTTGCCGCGCATGAGCCGGTCAATCCTTTCGCGATCCAGTATCTCAACCGGCTGTCGGATTGGTTCTTCGTGGCCGCGCGCCACGCCAATGCCGGGCGCGATGTGCTGTGGGTGCCGGGGCTGACGCGCGGCTGAGGCGAATCCTTGACTCGACACACCTGTCGAAATTATGTTTCTCCCCGGCGTGGCGTTGGTGCGACACACCGCGTCGCTATTGGTCTGGTTTCCCGGCCCCGGGACGGCTAAAGACCATTCAGTTTGCATCCGCCCGCAAGGGCCCCATGGAGAATGCGCGATGAAGGTCTTGGTGCCTGTGAAGCGTGTGATCGACTACAATGTGAAGGTTCGCGTGAAGGCGGACGGTTCGGGTGTCGATCTGGCGAATGTGAAGATGTCGATGAACCCGTTCGACGAAATCGCCGTCGAAGAGGCGATCCGGCTGAAGGAGAAGGGCGTGGCGACCGAGGTCGTCGTCGTCTCCATCGGCGTGAAGCAGGCGCAAGAGACGCTGCGGACCGCGCTGGCCATGGGCGCCGACCGCGCGATCCTGATCGAAGCCGCCGCCGATGTGCAGACCGACATCGAGCCCTTGGCCGTCGCCAAGCTGCTGGCTGCCGTGGTGAAGGAAGAGGCCCCGGGCCTGGTCCTCGCGGGAAAGCAGGCCATCGACAACGACATGAACGCGACGGGGCAGATGCTGTCGGCGCTCTTGGGCTGGGCGCAAGGGACTTTCGTGTCCGAGCTGGCGATTGCCGACGGCAAGGCCACGGTGACGCGCGAAGTGGACGGCGGCCTGCAGACCATCGCCGTCAACCTGCCCGCCGTGCTGACCGTCGACCTGCGCCTGAACGAGCCGCGCTATGCCTCGCTGCCGAACATCATGAAGGCCAAGGCCAAGCCGCTCGCCGCCAAGACGCCGGCCGATTACGGCGTGGATGTCTCGCCCCGTCTGAGCGTCATCAAGACGGTGGAGCCCGCGGGCCGCAAGGCCGGGGTCAAGGTCGGCTCGGTGGACGAGCTGATCGCGAAACTCAAAGACGAAGCGGGGGTGATTTGATGGCCGTTCTCCTGATTGCCGATGTGAACGACGGTGCGCTGGCCACCGACCAGGTCGCAAAGACCCTGACCGCCGTCGCCGCTTTGGGCGAAGTGCATGTGCTGGTCGCAGGCACCAGCGCCGCCGCGGCGGCCGAGGCTGCGACTTTGTCGGGCGTTTCCAAGGTGCTGCACGCCGATGGCGCGGCCTATGACCACGGCATGGCGGAATCGACCGCCGCCCTGATCGTCTCGCTGGCGGGCGGCTACAGCCACATCTGCGGCGCGGCGACCGCCTTCAACAAGAACGTCCTGCCGCGCGTGGCCGCCCTGCTGGACGTGATGGTCCTGTCTGACGTGACCGCGGTGGTCGACGCCGACACGTTCGAGCGCCCGATCTATGCCGGCAACGCCATCCAGACCGTGAAGTCGGGCGATGCGAAGAAGGTCTTCAC
>CAMFIX010000516.1 GCA_945952425.1 uncultured Pseudorhodobacter sp.
GACCAGCCCGCCGCGCCGCCCGGCGTGGCTGGCGATCGCGCAGGCGACCGTTTCGGCGCAGAGCGACAGGCCATAGCTGGCGTTCTCCACGTTCGCCCCGGTCACGATCGCGCCATCCTCGAACAGCAGCGCCGCGCCGACGTGGAAGCCCGAATAGGGCGCATAGGCGGTGTCGACCGCCGTCCGCGCGGCCGCGACCAGCGCCTCACGCGCGCCGGGAGCAAGATCGGGCGACACAATGTTCGTCATGGCTGCACCGCCACCCAGCGCAACGGCCCCGGCGCGGCATCGGTGCGCAGGCGGCCCGTCGCCGTCCACATCACCCACGGCCTTTTGGCATAGCCCGGGACGAGGAAATCCTGGCGGACCCAGATGTTGCGATCGATCATGGCGGCGAGGTGATAGCGGCTTTCGAACCCGCGCGACAGCATCAGGATCGCCGGCTTGCCCGCGTGCATTTCCATCTGGTTGAGGAAGGTCGTCAGCTCGCTCTGCAGGGCGGCTTCGCCCGGCGCATCGGGGCAGCTGCGCGAATCGATGTCGAGCACGACCGCCGGCGGCAGCAGCTTGGCGTCGCGCGGCACGGTGGTGACGAAATTGGCGGCCTGCGCATCGGCCGGGGCGCACAGGTCGTAGACATGCACCGCGCCCACCTGCATCCCCTGCGCCCGCGCCGCCTCCAGCCCCGAAGCGAACGCGGCATCGCGGCGGCCGGGGCCTTCGCTGGCCGTCAGATAGACGAAGTCGGCGCCGCGGGCGTGGAGGATGCCCCAGTCGACCGGCGCGTCATGCTCGTCGATCCAGGCGCCCTGCACCGGATAGTGCGCGCGATCGGGCATCCAGGTGCGCGCCTTCCACCAGCCCAGGCCGATGGCGATCATCACGACCAGCAGCAATGCCGCCAGCCAGCGCCGCAGCGCCGTTTTCTTCGCCTTCGCCATGAAATCCGTATCCCGCGACCCCGGTCCCTCTAGCCCCTGATATGGAGGACGCAGATCAAGGTAAAGAGCCGGCGGGCCGTGGCGAAGTCCGTCTCCACCTTGCCGTCGAGCCGTTCCAGCAGCATTTCGGCCGCATCGTTGTGAACGCCGCGCCGGGCCATGTCGATCGTCTCGATCTGGCTGGGAGGCAGCTTCTTGACCGCCTCGAAATAGCTTTCGCAGATCTGGAAGTAATCCTTCACCACCTGGCGGAAGGGCCCCATCGACAGGTGGAACTCGGCGACCTTGTCGCCCGCCTCGGTGGCCACGCCAAAGACCAGCCGCCCGTCCTTGACCCCCAGCGCCAGCCGGTAGGGCCCGGGGAATTCCGCGGCCCGGGGGATGGAAAAGGCGTTGTCTTCCAACAGGTCGAAGACCGCGACCTTGCGTTCCTGGTCCACCTCGGCCGAGGGGGCGGGCAGGCCCCGGTCGTCGATGTCGATGGCGATGAGGCGGCTCATCTTTCCCCCCCGTTCAAGCGGTCCAGCCGGGCGCGCACCGAAAGCCCGTGCGCCTCCAGGCTCTCCGACCGGGCGAGCCGTTCGGCCGCCGGGCCGATGGCGGCCAGCGCACCGGGCGTCATCCGGGCCATGGTCGTGCGTTTCAGGAAATCCATGACCGACAGCCCCGAAGAGAACCGCGCCGAGCGCGCCGTCGGCAGCACATGGTTCGGCCCGCCGACATAATCGCCGATGGCCTCGGGCGTATAGGCGCCAAGGAAGATCGCCCCGGCATGGGTGGTCTTTTGCGCCAGCGCCTCGGGGTCGGCGACGCAAAGCTCCAGGTGTTCGGGCGCAAGGCGGTTCGACAGCGCCGCCGCCTCGTCCAGGTCGCGCGTCACGATCACCGCGCCGTTCTGCGCCCAGGAGGCCCCCGCGATGGCCCGACGCTCCAGCGTCTGCAGCCGCTTGGCGACCGCCTCGGCCACCGCCTGGCCAAAGCCCGCATCGGTCGTCACCAGGATCGACTGCGCGCTCTCGTCATGCTCGGCCTGGGAAAGCAGGTCGAGCGCGATCCAGTCCGGGTCGTTGTCGCCATCCGCGATCACCAGGATTTCCGACGGCCCCGCGATCATGTCGATGCCCACCCGCCCAAAGACCCGCCGCTTGGCCGCCGCCACATAGGCATTGCCCGGCCCAGTGATCTTGTCGACCGGCCGGATCGTTTCGGTCCCATAGGCGAGCGCCGCAATCGCCTGCGCACCGCCGATGCGATAAACCGTATCGACCCCGGCCAGCTCGGCCGCCAGCAGGACCAGCGGATTGACCACGCCCCCCGGGGTGGGGCAGGCGATGACCAGCCGCTCGACCCCCGCCACCTTGGCCGGGATCGCATTCATCAGGACCGACGAGGGGTAAGAGGCCAGCCCCCCCGGCACGTAAAGCCCCGCCGCCGAGACCGGCGTCCAGCGCCAGCCGAGCGTCGCGCCCGCCGCATCGGTCCAGGCGGCATCTGCGGGCATCTGCCGCGCGTGATAGGCGCGGATGCGCTCGGCCGCGAGCTCCAGCGCCGCACGATCCTCCGCCCCGACCTTGGCGACCTCTGCCGCGATCTCCGCCCGGGAAAAGGCCAGCGCCCCAAGCTCCAGCCGGTCGAAGCGCGCGGTGAAGTCGCGCAAGGCGCCGTCCCCCCGCGCCCGCACCTCGGCGATGATCGCGGCCACCGCCTGGTCGACATCCTCTGCCTCCTCGCGTTTCAGGGCGAGAAGCGCGGCAAAGCGCGCGTCGAAATCGGCATCGAGGGTGGAGAGAAACATCGGCATATCGGGCACTCCGCTTTGATCCTGCATAGCGGGGCAC
>CAMFIX010000517.1 GCA_945952425.1 uncultured Pseudorhodobacter sp.
CTGAAAAAGCTGAAGAATCGCGACGGGTTCGGCGAGAAATCGGTCGAAAAGCTCTTCGCCGCCATCGAGGTGCGGCGCACCATCCCGCTTGACAGGCTGATCTTTGCGCTTGGCATCCGCCACGCGGGCGAGGTCGCCTCGGCCACGATCGCACGCCATTACCGCACATGGGAGGCCTTCGAGACCGCGATCTCCCGCGCCGTCCCCGGCAATGACGAATGGAACGACCTGGTCTCGGTCGATCAGGTGGGCGCGGTTCTCGTGCAAAGCCTGGTCGATGCCTTTGCCAATCCGAACGAGCGTGCGGCCATCGACGCGCTGATCGCCCAGCTGACCGTCACCCCGGTCGCGCCGCGGGCTCGGGTGGAGTCGGAAATCGCCGGCAAGACCGTGGTCTTCACCGGCACGCTGGAGAAGATGACCCGCGCCGAGGCCAAGGCCCGGGCTGAGGCTTTGGGCGCCAAGGTCGCGGGCAGCGTCAGCGCCAAGACAGACCTTCTCATCGCCGGGCCGGGGGCAGGGTCCAAGGCGAAAGATGCGGAAAAACATGGGGTTAAAATCATAACCGAAGAGGAATGGATCGCGATGGCAGGGCTGGCGTGAGCCG
The DNA here is from genome assembly GCA_945952425.1 of uncultured Pseudorhodobacter sp. Lineage (GTDB taxonomy): Bacteria > Pseudomonadota > Alphaproteobacteria > Rhodobacterales > Rhodobacteraceae > Stagnihabitans. The sequence continues at coordinate 608 of CAMFIX010000517.1, forward strand.
TCCCGCGACGCTCAACCCCCTGTTCGCCAGCCTGGAGACGCTGGAGGGCATCGGTCCCAAGGCCGCCAAGGTGCTGCCGGGGCTGGGGGTCAACCTGCCCAAGGACTTCCTGCTCCTGCTGCCGCATTCCGGCATCGACCGCACGCGCCGCGGCTCGGTCCGCGACGTGGTGCCGCCTTGCGTGCTGACGGTCGAGGTGACGGTGGTCGCCCATCAGCCGAACCGCGCCAAGGGCAAGCCCTACCGGGTGATCGTGCGCGACGAACGCCTTGATTTCGCTTTGGTTTTCTTTCACGCCCGCAAGGACTGGCTGGAGAAGTCCCTGCCCATCGGCGAACGCCGCCTGATCTCGGGCCGGATCGAGCTGTTCGACGGCGTGTCGCAGATGGTCCATCCCGACCACATTCTGGAGCCGGGCGAGGCCTTGGCCGCTTTCGAGCCGGTCTATCCCCTGGTCGCGGGCCTCACGCAGCGCCAGGTGCAAAAGGCGGCGGCGGGCGCCTTGTCCCGGCTGCCTGCGGTGGCGGAGTGGATCGACGCGCCCCTTCTGCAGCGCGAAGGGTGGCCGGGCTGGGCCGCGGCGCTGGCGCTGGCCCATGCGCCAGCCAGTGCGCTGGACCTGCGACCCGAGGCCAAGGCGCGCGAAAGGCTCGCCTATGACGAGCTGTTCGCCCATCAGCTGACCTTGGCCCTGGCGCGGGCCAAGGCGCGGCGGGCCAAGGGGCGCAGCAGCCACGGCACGGGGGCACTGTCGGCCAAGGTCTTGAAAAGCCTGCCCTATGCCATGACGGGCGCCCAGTCTCGCGCCCTGGCCGAGATCGCCCAGGACATGGCGGCGCCGTTGCGGATGAACCGGCTTTTGCAGGGCGATGTGGGGGCAGGCAAGACGCTGGTCGCCTTTCTCGCCCTGGTTCTTGCGGTCGAGGCGGGCGGGCAGGGCGCGATGATGGCGCCGACGGAGATCCTGGCGCGGCAGCATTTGGAGGCGCTGGCGCCGCTCGCCTCTGCCGCGGGCATCCGGCTGGAGCTGCTGACCGGCCGCGACAAGGGGCGCGAGCGGGCGGCCAAGCTGAAGGCCTTGGCCGAGGGCGAGATCGGCATCCTGGTCGGCACCCATGCGGTCTTTCAGAAGGATGTCGAATTCGCCGATCTGCGGCTGGCCGTGGTGGACGAGCAGCATCGCTTCGGCGTGGCGCAGCGGATGGAGCTGGGGGCCAAGGGCGCGGCGGCGGATGTGCTGGTGATGACCGCGACGCCGATCCCGCGGAGCCTGGCCTTGGCGGGCTATGGCGACATGGATGTCTCGGTGCTGGACGAAAAGCCGCCGGGGCGCAAGCCGATCAAGACCGTGATGATCTCGGACGGCCGGATCGAAGAGGTGATCGCGCGGCTGGCGCGGGCGATGGACGAGGGGCGGCAGGCCTATTGGGTCTGCCCCCTGGTCGAGGACAGCGAGGTGCTGGACTATGCCAGCGCCGAGGCGCGGTTTCAGGGCTTGCGGGCGGAGCTGGGCGAGCGGGTCGGCCTGGTCCATGGCCGCATGGCGCCCGAGGAGAAGGATGCCGCCATGGCCCGCTTCGTCGCGGGCGAGACGCGGCTTCTGGTCGCGACGACGGTGATCGAAGTGGGGGTGAACGTGCCCAATGCCTCGATCATGGTGATCGAGCGGGCAGAGATCTTCGGCCTGGCACAGCTGCATCAGCTGCGGGGGCGGGTCGGGCGCGGCTCGGCGGCATCGACCTGCCTCTTGATGTACCAGGCACCGCTGCAGGGCGCGTCGGAGCGGCGGCTTTCGGTGATCCGCGACACGGAGGACGGGTTCCGCATCGCCGAGGAAGACCTGGCGATGCGCGGGGCGGGCGATCTGATCGGCACGGCGCAAAGCGGTCTGCCGCGGTTTCGCGTGGCGGATCTGGAGCGGCAGGCGGGGCTGATGGCGGTGGCCCAGACCGATGCGCGAAGGCTTTTGGCCGACGATCCGGCGCTGGAGAGCCCGCGCGGCCAGGCGGCACGGGTGCTGCTGTGGCTCTTGGACCAGGACCGCGCGATCCGGCTTTTGACCATCGGGTAGGCGGGGGCTGCCGCCCCCGCACCCCCGCTTCACGGGGCCCACCGCGCCACTTGTTTCTTGAACCAGTGGCGAACCAAGTGGCACACCTTGAAAATCCCCG
>CAMFIX010000518.1 GCA_945952425.1 uncultured Pseudorhodobacter sp.
GGTCGAATGTATGGCGGGGGCCTGGGTCACCGAGTGCTGGGAGATCGGCGCGGGCAAGGCCTTGTCGGGCATGGTCAAGCGTATCGCCAAGGAGGCGGTGACCAAGGCGGTGGGCACGCCGGAAGATGTGGCGGCGCTGAAAGGGTAAGTTTTTCGCAGAAAAACTGTCGGCCCGAAGGGGTCGATTTTTCTGCGAAAAATCCAAACAGGACAGGAGACGGGTATGTTCGATCTGACGGGGAAGGCGGCGCTGGTCACCGGCGCTTCGGGCGGCATCGGGGCGGAGGTGGCGCGGGTCTTGCACCGCGCGGGTGCCAAGGTCGCGCTTTCGGGCACGCGGCTGGAGCCTTTGGAGGCTTTGGCGGCAGAGCTCGGCGCGGGGGCATACGTGTGCCCGGCGAACCTGGCGGATGCGGCGAGCGTCGAGGCTTTGCCCAAGACCGCCTCCGCGGCGATGGGGGCTTTGGACATCCTGGTGAACAATGCCGGGGTGACGAAGGACAACCTCTTCATGCGCATGTCGGACGAGGAATGGGCGACGGTCCTGGAGGTCAACCTGACCTCGACCTTCCGGCTGTGCCGGGCGGTCATGCGGCCAATGATGAAGGCGCGCTGGGGGCGGATCGTGAATATCTCGTCGGTCGTGGGGGCCACGGGCAATCCGGGGCAGGGGAATTACGCGGCCTCGAAGGCGGGGATGGTGGGGATGTCGAAATCCCTCGCGGCCGAGGTCGCGAGCCGCGGGATCACGGTGAACTGCGTGGCCCCGGGTTTCATCGCCACCGCCATGACCGACAAGCTGAACGACGAGCAGAAGGGCCGCATCCTGACCCAGATCCCGGCGGGGCGCATGGGGGAAAGTGCGGATATCGCGGCGGCGGTGCTTTACCTCGCCTCGCCCGAGGCCGGCTATGTCACCGGGGCCACTTTGCACGTCAATGGCGGTATGGCGATGCTTTGACCCCCGGCTTCGGGGCGCGGTTTCGGGAAACAGTTTGCCATGGGCGCCCGGGCTTGCTATAGGCGCCCAAGGCTAGAGGCATCGCGCCAGCCAGGCGCATGGACGGGGGCGACCCCAACGACAGAGGAATGGATATGAGCGACATCGCTGATCGCGTGAAGAAGATCGTGGTCGAACACCTGGGCGTCGAGGCCGACAAGGTCACCGAAACGGCCTCCTTCATCGACGACCTCGGGGCCGACAGCCTCGACACCGTGGAACTGGTCATGGCCTTCGAAGAAGAATTCGGCATCGAGATCCCCGACGATGCGGCCGAAACGATCCAGACCTTCGGCGACGCGGTGGGCTTCATCACCAAGGCGCAATAAGGCCAGAGGCCCTGGCCTTCGGGCCGCGGCAGGCTTGACGCCATGCGAGGCACCCTTCGGGGTGCCTTTTGCATGCCGGAGGGGCCTTTGCGCGGCCGGGCTCTGCCGACTGAGGGGGGGGCAGGGCGTGCGCGTTGCCCTGCCGACTGGAGGCGCGGCCCCGGCCCGCCTGGCAAGGGGACGGGCGGGGCTTTGGCCTAACCCCGGGAGCCTGTCCCAAGTGCGCGGAGGCAGGCAGGGCGCCCGGGCGCGGGCCTGGCAGTCGGCGGGGCCTCGGCCGGCCCGAAAGGCGCTGCGGGCGCAGTCGGCAGGCTGCGCGCCGCCGTTTGGGGCTTGCTGCGGCGGGCGGCACTTGTCACCTTGCTCCGGCAAGACAGGAGGCCGGGATATGGCGACTTTGGGTGAGATGTTCGGGGCGGCGGGGGCTGCGACCTCCTTCAACCTGCCGGAGGCGCCGCTGGGGCCGCGGCCCCCGGCCGCCATCGCCCTTCTCGGCGCTTCCGGGGCGACGGCTTATCCTTCGGTCGGGTTCTATTGCGCGGGCGGGCCGCAGGCGGTCAGGGCGGCGGGCGTGGCCTATGGCGCGGCGTTCCAGCATATGCATTTCGACCTGGGCGGCCCGGTTCTGCCGCCGGGCGTCACCGCCTTCGACGCGGGCGACCTGGGTCATGACCCCGCCGACAGCCCCGGCAACCGGCAGCGCATCCACGACGCGACCGCGGCCATCCTGCAGGCGGGGGCGGTGCCCGTGCTGATCGGCGGCGACGACAGCCTGCCGATTCCGATGCTGCAGGCGCTTGCCGCGCTGCAGCGCCCGCTGACCATCCTGCAGATCGACGCCCATATCGACTGGCGTGACGTCGTCCAGGGCGAGAGCCTCGGCCTCTCCTCCACCATGCGCCGCGCCTCCGAGATGGGGCATGTCGCGACGATCATCCAGGTCGGGCAGCGGGGGCTGGGCTCGGCCCGGCCGCAGGATGTGGCCGATGCCAAGGCCTGGGGCGTCGAGTTCGTGCCGATGGCCGAGGTGGCGCGGCAGGGGCTCGCCCGGGCGATCTCGCTGATCCCCGAAGGGTCGGACATCGTCATCTGCCTGGATGTCGATGCCTTGGACCCGGGGATCATGCCGGCGGTGATCGGGCGGACGGCGGGGGGGCTCACCTATTGGCAGCTGATGGACCTGGTCGAGGGCGCGGCCGCGCGGGGGCGGATCGCGGCCTTCGACATGGTCGAACTGATGCCCGAGCGCGATGTCGACGGGCAGGGCGCGCTTTTGGCGGCGCAGGTTCTGGCGGGGGTCTTGGGCGTCATCGCCCGGCAGCGCGGCTCTAAAGGATGAAATCCGAGGCCGTGACCAGGGGCGCTCCGACCAGGCGGATCGCCCCGTCCGACAGGCCATCGCCGTTCACATCCATCCGCAACCAGGTCGAATTGCCGACGATTTCAT
>CAMFIX010000519.1 GCA_945952425.1 uncultured Pseudorhodobacter sp.
GCTTCGCCCTGAAGGTCGGTCACATGCCGCCCATCGCGCAGGACCGTGACGCGGGAGGCAAGGCGCTCGACCTCGGACAGGCGGTGGGAGATGTAGATGACGGCCACCCCGTCGCGCTTCAGTGCCTCGATGACCGCCAGAAGCCGCTCGGTCTCGGTCGCGGTCAGGGAGGAGGTCGGCTCGTCCATGATGACGAGGCGGGCCTTCTGCGAGAGCGCCTTGGCGATCTCGACCAGTTGCATCTGGGCGAGCGACAGGCGGGCCAGCGGCGTCGCGGCCGGGAAACCCGCGCCGAGGCGTAGCAGCAGGGCATCGGCTTCGCGGGTCATGCGTGCGGTGTCGACCAGCCACGGCCCCCGGCGCGGCAGGCGGCCGAGGAAGATGTTCTCGGCCACGGTCAGGTTGTCGAAATTGGAAAGCTCTTGATGGACGAAGGCGATGCCCCCCGCCAAGGAACGCGCCACGGTCAGGCGGGGCAGGTCCTCGCCGTCCAAAGTGATCGTCCCCGCACTCGGCGCATGAACCCCGCCGATGATGCGCATCAGCGTGGACTTGCCCGCGCCATTCTCGCCCACCAGCCCCAGCACCTCGCCCGCGCGGACCTCCAGCTCCACGCCCGACAGGGCCGCGACAGGGCCGAAGCGCTTTTCGATGCCGGACAGGCGCAGGAAGGCACTCATGGAAACCCCCGAAAAAGGGATGCAGACCGGCAGGGAGGAGATGAACCCGGCCTGCATCCAGCGAGCCATCAGCCGCCGATGCGGGCTTTCAGCTCGGCCTCGAAGGCATCGACATTGTCCTTGTCGATGATCTTGGTCGGCACGATCACCAGCTTGTCCGCCGGGATGCCGCTGTCGTCGCCTTCCAGATGCGCGGCCATCAGCTTCATGCCCCGGTAACCCCATTCGTAGGGCTGCTGGACGACGGTGCCCGCGATGGTGCCCTCACGCACGCCGCCGAGCGTGATCGGGTCTTCGTCGAAGGCCACGACGGTGATCTGCCCCAGCTTGCCCGCCTCTTTCAGCACCTCGTAGATGCGCGGCGGGTTGTAACTGTAAAAGCCCACCATGCAGGTGATATCCGGGTTCGCCGCCAGCGCATCCTCGACATTGCGCTTGGCGCGGGTCATGTCGATGTCGTCGCCCCGCACGTCGATCAGCTGAACGTTCGAACCTTCCAGCGAGGCCTTCATCCCCTCGATCCGCTCGCGTGCATTGTCGGCACCCAGAAGCCCCACGAAGCCGATGCACTTGCCCCCCTGGGGCATGGCCTTCTTGGCGATCTCACCGGCCTGCTTGCCCGCATCGGTGTTGGAGGAGCCGATATAGGCCACCCGGTTGGTATCGGGCGCATCGCTGTCGGTGGTGAAGAGCGGCACCTGGGCGCCGATGCGGTTCAAGGCCTCGGTCGAGGATTTGGGATCGACGGCCGAGACCATGATGGCCGCCGCCCCCGCCGCCACCAGGTCATCCATCAGCCGCTGCTGGATCGCGGCGGCGGCCTGCTCGGGGTATTTGAATTGCAGGTCGTAGTTGGGCAGCTCTTCCTGCGCCTTCTTGACGCCCGCCTCGGCCAGCTTCCAGAAGTCGGAGGCGCCGTTGACGACGAAGACCAGGGCCTTCTTGTCCTCGGCCAGGGCCGGGTTGGCCAGAAGCGCGGCCACCAGGGCCAGCGCGGAAATTTTGGATTTCATGGGTTTCTCCTTGATTGGGGGATACCGGGCCGGGAAGATTTGGAGGTTCCCGACCCGGCCCAGCCTTCAGCCGCCGATGCAGCTGTCGGCATTCGATTGGTCGCATTCGTCGAGGCCGGTGAAGATCACCGGCTCGACCGGCTTGCCGTCCAGCAGGTCCAGCATGACCGAGGGCGCGCGGTAGCCCATCTCGAAGGGGCGCTGGCCGACCTGGACATGGCTGCGACCGGCCTTCAGCGCCTCCATCTGCGGGGGCAGCGTGTCGCCCGCGACGATGACCAGCGACTTGTCCTTCAGCTTGGGCATCACCTGGTCGGTGACCTGCGCATAGGCCTGGGGCGCGAATTGCGCCCAGCCGCCGATCAGCATGAAGGCGGTCAGGTCGGGGTTGGCGGTGAAGGTGTCGGCCATCTGCTGGTTGGCGAGGTCCGCCTGGTCGTTGGTGAAGACCGGGCAGCCCGCGATCTCGGTCCAGCCGCCCTCGCCCTTCAGCCGCTCGATCCCCTTGGTGCCGGACAGCGTGTCCCGCGTCCCCGCCGCCCGCGCGTTGATGTTGGCCGCCGCGACATTGCCCAGCTGCAGGCAGACCGTGCCGCCCTCGGGCTTCAGCGCCTTCAGATGCTCGGCGAACTTCACGCCCATCAGGTAATTGTCGGTGCCGAGATAGGTCTTCCTCAGGTCGGCGTCCTCGGTCGCAAGGTCGGCGTCGATCGTCATGATCGGGATCTTCGGCGCCTGTTCGCGCAGCATCTTGGCCATCAGGGGCGCGTTGGAGGGCGAGATCGCGATGGCCGCCACGTCGGGCCGTTGCAGCAGGTCTTGCACGATCTGCACCTCGCCGACCTCATCGGCCGAGGAGGCGGGGCCGGTGTAGAAACAGGTGTAACCCTTGCCCTGGTTCTCGGCGTTCCACTTCTGGCAGCCCTTGTTGATCTGCTCGAAGAAGGGGTTGTCGAGGCCCTTGACCACGACGGCCAGGACCTTGTCCTCGGCCATGGCCCCGGTGGCGAGCGTGGTCAAAAGAAGTGCCAATGCCTTGATCTTCATGTCTTTCCTCCCGTTAAATTGCGGCCTTTGCGGCC
>CAMFIX010000520.1 GCA_945952425.1 uncultured Pseudorhodobacter sp.
GCGCCCAGGCCTGCGACTTCGAGACCTTCTGATGGGTCAGCACCTGCTCGGCGATCTGCGCGCCGATCGTATAGACCGGGGTCAGCGCGGTCATCGGATCTTGGAAGATCATCGCCATCTCGCGCCCGCGCAACCGGCGCATCTGCGCATTGGGCAGCCCGACCAGCTCTTGCCCGCGAAAGCGGATCGACCCCTCGATCCGCGCGTTCGGATCGGTGATCAGCGCCATCACGGCCAGCATCGTCACCGTCTTGCCGGAGCCGCTTTCCCCAACGATGCCAAGCACTTCGCCTTCCGCCACGTCGAAGCTGACGCCGTCCAGCACCCGCACCGGCCCCACCTCGGTGCGGAAGGAAACCTTCAGATCGCGCACCGAAAGGATCATGACGAACGCACCCGCGGATCAAGCAGGATATAGACGACATCGACCACGGCATTGGCCAGGACGACGAAGAAACTCGCGTAAAGCACCGTCGTCATGATGACCGGCAGATCGAGGTTCTGCAGCGCGTCATAGGTCAGCTTGCCCACCCCCTGCAGCCCGAAAACCACCTCGGTCAACAGGGCGGAACCGCCGACCAGCGCGCCGAAATCCAGGCCGAACAGCGTGACGAAGGCGATCAGCGAGGTCCGCAGCGCGTGTTTCAGCAGGATGCGCGTCTCGGACAGGCCCTTGGCGCGGGCGGTGCGAATGTAATCCTCCTGCAAAGCCTCGGTGATCGAGGCGCGCAAGACCCTTCCGTAAAGTCCGATGTAAAGAATAGAGAGCGTAATCCAGGGGATCACCAGCGTCAGGAACCAGCCCTTGGGGTCTTCGGAGAAGGGTTTGTAGCCCAAGGGCGGCACCCAGCCCAGAAGCCAGCTGTCCTTGAACCGGCTTTGCGTCAGCAGGTTCATCACCTCGCCCAGCCAGTAGACCGGCATCGAAATCCCGATAAGTCCCAGGATCATCAACAGCTTGTCCGGCCAACGGTCGCGATAGGCCGCCGCCACCACCCCGATCAGCAGCGAGAAAACCACCCACAGAACCGCCGCCCCGATCACCAGCGAGAGCGTCACCGGGATCGTATCCAGGACCGCCGGCACGACCTTCCAGCCGCGGTTGACGAAAGAGGTCAGGTCGCCGGTGATGAAGATTTTCTTCATCATCGTCAGGTATTGCACATAGAACGGCTGGTCGAAGCCGAAAGACTTGCGAACCGCCTCCAGCACTTCGGGCGAGGCATTGCGCCCGGCGATCCGCGCCGCCGGGTCCACTCCCGGCGTGCCGAAAAAGATCAGGAAAACCAGGAGAGAGATGCCGAACATCACGAAAGCCATCTGCGCCAGACGTTGGAGGATCGCGAAAACCATCAGCCCCTCCCCAGTTTGATCTTGGATTTCGGGTCCAGCGCATCGCGCAACCCATCGCCGAAGACGTTCAGCGACAGGACCGACAGCGCAATCATGAACCCCGGCGCCAGGGCCACCATCGGCCTTGTGTAAAGCAGCGTCTGCCCGTCTTGGATGATCGTCCCCCAAGAGGCATCCGGCGGCTGCACGCCGATCGACAGAAACGACAAAGCGCTTTCGGTCAGCATGTTCAGCGCCATCATGATCGGCACGAAAACGATCAAGGTGGTGGAGACATTGGGCAGCACATCCTTCCACAGGATGCGCAGGGGCGAGGCGCCTAACCCTATGGCGGCCATGACGAAATCCGACTGGCGCAGGCTCAGCACCTGGCCGCGGACCGGCCTTGCGACGTAAGGGATATAGATGACCCCGATGATGAAGATCGGCAGGGCCAGCGAGCCCGAGGTGATCTCGAACGGGCCTATCGTGATGCCTTGCGTGATCAGCACGATGGAAAGCGAGATGGCCAAAAGATAGACCGGAAAGGCCCAGAGGATGTCCAGCACGCGGCTGATGACCGTATCGGTCAGCCCGCCGTAAAAGCCCGCGGCAAGCCCCAGTGCGGTCGCGAAAACCAGCGTGAAGACCGTCGCCGCCCCGGCGATGACGATGGAATTCAGCCCGCCATACAAAAGCCGCGCCATCACGTCGCGCCCCTGGTTGTCGGCGCCGAGGAAGTAATTCCCCAGCTCCCAGGTCGGGCCGATGGGGGTATATCCCAGCGCCAGGCCGGATTTCGGCAGCTCCATCACGGGCTGGCTTTGGCCCGCCACGGTGATGACCTTGTTCAGGGTCGATTTGAACGGCTCGGTCCCGGCCCAGCGCGCATAGGCGGGGGCGAGGGCGCAGGCCAGGACGATGGCAAGGAAGACGGCCAGCGCCACCATGGCAACCCGATCGCGCCAGAGCCTGCGGAACGCCATGGCCCAGGGGCCACGGCTGACAGTCTTTTCAACCACTTACTGGACCCAGGATTGCGAAACCATCCAGTAGAACTGGCTGTTGAACTGGAAATTCCCGACGCGCTTGGACACGAAGTCCACGTGTTTCGGCGTGAAGAGCGCGGCGGCCGCGGCGGAATCGGTCACCGCCTTGTCGACCTCGGCCCAGATCTTGTTGGCGCCTTCCTGGTCCGTCACCCCCAAGGCCAAAGCCGCATCCATCTTGGCCTGGATCTCCTTGTCGCAGAACCCCGCGATGTTGATCGAACTGTCCGACCCCGGCGTGAAGGACGCGCAGCCGAAGAGGATGTTCAGGAAGTCGGAGGCGGCCGGATAGTCTTGATACCATTGGGTAATCGAGATCTGGACCTTGTTGTGGTTGTTCTGGGTATGGGTGAGCTGGAGGTTGGGCGAGATCGGC
>CAMFIX010000521.1 GCA_945952425.1 uncultured Pseudorhodobacter sp.
CCAAAAGGGGCGCCGGTGAGGGCGCCCCTTTCCCTGTGAAGCCCGAAGGCTCAGCAGGAGTAATACATCAGGTATTCCACCGGGTGCGGCGTGTGTTCGAAGGCGTAGACCTCCTCCCACTTCAGCTCCATATAAGCTTCCAGCATCTCGCGGGTGAAGACACCACCGGCCAGCAGGAAGTCCATATCCTTGGCCAGCTCTTCCAGCGCCTCGCGGAGCGAACCGCAGACGGTCGGGATCGCGGCCAGTTCTTCGGGCGGCAGATCGTAGAGGTCTTTGTCCGAAGCCGGGCCCGGGTCGATCTTGTTCTTGATCCCGTCCAGGCCCGCCATCATCAGGGCGGCGAAGGCCAGGTAGGGGTTGGCAGAGGGATCGGGGAAGCGGGCTTCGACGCGCTTGGCTTTCGGCGATTCGGTCCACGGAATACGGACGCAGCCCGAGCGGTTGCGGGCGGAGTACGCGCGCAGAACCGGCGCCTCGAAGCCCGGGATCAGGCGCTTGTAGCTGTTGGTGGACGGGTTGGTGATCGCGTTCAGCGCCTTGGCGTGCTTCAGGATGCCGCCGATGAAGTACAGAGCTTCCTGCGACAGGTCGGCATATTTGTCGCCCGCGAACAGCGGCTTGCCGTCCTTCCAGATCGACATGTTGACGTGCATCCCCGACCCGTTGTCGCCCTTCATGGGCTTGGGCATGAAGGTCACGGTCTTGCCATAGGCGGCCGCGACGTTGTGGATGACGTACTTGTACTTCTGGATGTTGTCGGCCTGCCCGATCAGCGAGCCGAAGACCATGCCAAGCTCATGCTGGCAGGTCGCCACTTCGTGGTGGTGCTTGTCGACCTTGATGCCCATGCGCTTCATGGTGGACAGCATCTCGCCGCGCAGATCCTGGGCTTCGTCCACCGGGTTCACCGGGAAGTAGCCGCCCTTGTAGTTCGCGCGGTGGGCGAGGTTGCCGCCTTCGAAGGAGGCATCGGTGTTCCAGGCGGCGGCTTCCGCATCCAGCTGGAACGAGACCTTGTTCGGCGCGACCGAATAACGGACGTCGTCGAAGATGAAGAATTCGGCTTCCGGCCCGAAATAGGCCGCATCGCCGATGCCGGAGGACTTCAGGTAAGCCTCGGCCTTGTGCGCGATCTGGCGCGGGCAGCGGTCATAGGCCTCACCCGTATCGGGCTCGACCACGTCGCAATGCACGCAGAGGGTCTTTTCGGCATAGAAGGGGTCGATGTAGACCGAGGTCGCATCGGGGATCAGCTTCATGTCGGATTGGTCGATCGACTTCCAGCCCGCGATGGAGGAACCGTCGAACATGAAGCCTTCTTCGAAGAAGTCCTCGTCCACGAGATCCGCCACAACGGTGACGTGCTGAAGCTTGCCTTTCGGGTCGGTGAAGCGAACATCGACGTATTCGACTTCCTCGTCCTTCATCAGCTTCAGAGCATCTTTGATCGCGCTCATATTTCAGCCTTTCAGGTTGGTGTTTACAGTCGGGGTTTACGCCCCGGTGTCGGGATGGGGCCGCGGCCCCGAAACTCAGACCGCGTCGTCGCCGGTTTCGCCGGTGCGGATGCGGATCGCCTGTTCTACGGGCGAGACGAAGATCTTGCCGTCGCCGATCTTGTCGGTCCGGGCGGCCGAGATGATGGCCTCGATGGCGGTGTCGACCATGTCGTCGGTCAGCACGACCTCGATCTTCACCTTGGGCAGGAAATCGACCACGTATTCGGCGCCGCGGTAGAGTTCCGTATGGCCCTTCTGGCGGCCGAAGCCCTTGACCTCGGTGACGGAAAGCCCCTGGATGCCGGCCTCTTGCAGGGCCTCCTTGACCTCGTCCAGCTTGAACGGCTTGATGATGGCCTCGATCTTCTTCATGGCTCTGTCCCCCCGGGCGTGGTCGTCTTGCGCGGTATGCTTGGCCCCTCTGACCACTTGCCGCGGGCGGGGACAATGGGTCAGGCTGCAAGTGCCGCGGGGGCGGGCGGGAATCCGTGCGCGTCGATGAATTTTTAGGCGTTGAGGCTGAAAAATGGGCGATTTGGAAACCTCTCGCGGCAGGCTGATGTCGGATATCCCCGCCGAGCTTCTCACCGGGGCCGAAATGCGCGCCCTGGAGCAGGCCGCCATCGCCTCGGGTGCGGTGACGGGGCTCGACCTGATGGAGCGCGCCGGGGAAGGCGTCGTCGAGGCGATCCTGGCCGAATGGCCTGGGCTTTGCGGCCGCGCGGTCGTCCTCTGCGGCCCGGGCAACAACGGCGGAGACGGCTTCGTCGTGGCGCGGCTGCTGAAGGCGCGCGGCTGGGAGGTGGAGGTTTTCCTCTACGGCGACCCGGAGAAGCTGCCGCCGGATGCGCGGGTGAATTATGAGCGGTGGGGGGAGTTGGGTCATGTGGCGGAGCATCTCCCCGAGGGCGAGTTCGACCTGATCGTGGACGCCCTGTTCGGGATCGGCCTGACCCGGCCGATTTCCGATGATCTGGCCTTGGCCGTCGAGGCGCTGGTGGATCGCTGTCTGACCTCGGACCCGAACAGCAAGACCAAGATCGTTGCGGTGGATATCCTGTCCGGACTTTGTGCGGACAGTGGGCGGATGATCGGGCCCGCGGTGCCCTTCATGGCGCATCTGACGGTGACCTTTCACCGGGCGAAGATCGGTCACTACTTGGGCGAGGGGGGCGCGGACGGCTGGCCCTTGCGTTGTGTCGATATCGGCTTGGACCCAGGGGACCAGCCCGGGTCGCTGCATCGTGTCGAGG
>CAMFIX010000522.1 GCA_945952425.1 uncultured Pseudorhodobacter sp.
CGCTTCAACCCCACGGTCAGCGCCGCCCCGAAGGCGCCGATCAGGCTCAAGGCCGGGCTCCCCAGCGCCAGCGCCCCCAGAAGCCAGGGGTAACCGGCCGGGGGCAGGCTGAGAAGCAGCCCCAAAAGCGGCGCGATCAGCACCAGGGGCAGCCCCGTCACCAGCCAATGCGCGAGCGCCTTGACCAGGGCAACCCACTCCAGCGGCAAAGGCGAGACGGCCATGAGGTCGAGCGAGCCATCCTCGAAATCCAGCGCGAACATGCGGTCCAGCGACAGAAGGCACGCCAGCAGCGCCCCGACCCAAAGGATGCCCGCCGCGATCTGGCTCAGCAGCGCCGCTTGCGGCCCGACGCCCAGGGGCACCAGCACGGCGACCATCAGAAAGAAGGCAAGGCCGAGGCCGAAGCCGCCCCCGGCCCGGACCGCAAGCCGCAGATCGCGCAAGAGAAGGGCGATCATGCGGGCCTCCGGGAAGGGGCGCGGACCAGACCAGGCGCGCGCCCGCGGTCGCCATGGCAAGGCGCCGATCCCGGCCACAAGCGGGCCGCGCGCGTGCCACGCCCTCCCCCCCCGTCGGCAGGGCGACGCCCGGGCGCCCGGCGCGACGCGTCAGTCGGCAGGGCGGCCCCGGCAGTCGGCAGGGCCGCGCACGGGCCAAAAACCGCAACACCGCAGTCGGCAGAGCCCCCCCTCACGCGAAGGCCTCGTCGAAAGCGCCGGTCTTGCGCGGCTTGGCCTTGAAGGCGCCGATGTCCAGCACGGCCGCTTCCGGCAGCCCAAGGTCGATATGCGTGGCCAGGACCGCAGCCCCCCCCGCCGCCAGATGCCCCCGCAGCATCGCGGCGAACAACCCGACCGAGGCCGCATCCAGGCTCACCGTCGGCTCGTCCAAGAGCCACAGCCGCCGCCCCGTCACCATCAGCCGCGCCAGCCCCAGCCGCCGCTTCTGCCCCGCCGACAAATCCGCCGCCCGCCGGTCGCGCAAGGCCCCGAGGTTCATCGCCACCAGCGCCTCCCCCACCGGCGTGCCATGGACCGCCGCCCAGAACCCCAGGTTCTCCGCCACCGTCAGCGTCGCCTTCAACCCATCGGCATGGGCGGCATAGGTCAGGCTTTCGCCCTCCACCGCGACCGTGCCCTCCAAAGGCGGCTGCAGCCCGGCCAGCGTGCGCAACAGCGTCGTCTTGCCCGCCCCGTTCGGGCCCCGCAAGACCAAGGCAAAGCCGGGGGCCAGCGCGAAGCTTACCCCCTCCAGCAGGGGCACGCCCCCCCGCGCAACGGCCAGTCCGGTCACGGTCAACATGCCCCATCCCTAGCGCGTTCCGCGCCCCTTCGGAACCCCTCCCCCGATGCCGCGATGCCGCAGGCCCCCCAAGGCACTCCTGTCACTGCGCTGTTGCAGAAAAATCCTATCCCTAGGGGCGACGGAACCTTTCGCCACAGCCGTTCGTTAGACAAAGACCAGCCGGGAGATCGCATCATGTCTGCCCTGAACATGTCCTTCCAAGGCCAGCCCGCAGCCCCCGAGGCCCTGGCCGCGCTTGGCCGCGACTTCCTGCCCGACCTCTCGCACCCCGCCCCGCGCGCGACCCGCCACTTCCCGGTGCTCTTCCTGTCCGACCTGCACCTGGGCAGCCGCGCCTGCCGGGAAGAGATGCTGCTGACCTTCCTGCAGACCCATTCGGCCGACACGATCTATCTCGTCGGCGATATCATCGACACCTGGATGCCGACCCGGCACTGGACGGCCCGCCAGCAAGAGATCCTGGCGCTGCTCTTCGCCCGGGCGCGGCAGGGGGCGCGTCTGGTCTATACGCCGGGCAACCACGACGCCTTCTTCCGCCGCTTCATCGGCGAGGCGCTTCTGGGGGTCGAGATCGTCGACCGGCTGATCCATCAGACCGCCGACGGCACGCGGCTTCTGGTCGTGCATGGCGACGAGGGCGATATTTTCGAGGCGCGCTTTCCGCGCATGACGCGGGCCGTGGCGCGGGCCGATGGCGCCTTCCGCGGGCTGATCGCGGCCTGGAACCGGGGGCGCGCACGGATGGGGCTTGCGCCCTCGCGCCTGGCCGACCGGGTGGTGAAATGGGTCAACGACCTCGCCCGGGCCTGCGATGCCTTTGAAGAGCGGCTCTCGGGCCTTGCCGCCGCCCATCAGGCCGATGGCATCGTCTGCGGCCATTTCCACAAGCCGGCGCTGCACCGCGACTTCGGCGCGCTTTATGCCAATTGCGGCGATTGGGTGGAAAACGCCACGGCCCTGGTCGAAACCGCGGGCGGGCGGCTGATGCTGATCGACTGGGCGGCGCAAGAGGCCCGGACGGGGGTGGAAATTTCCGCCCGCCCGGCGCATATGGGACTGAGCCCCGCCTGAGGGGCCGAGGTCGAAAGGAACTGCCCTGCTCCTGCTTGCTGCCTTCGTCGCCCTCTGTCTCGTCCTGCAATATGCGGGCACGGGGCTGGCGCTTGCCGCCCTGACCCGCGCGCCGGGGCCCGGGGCCGTGGCCCCCGTCACCGTCCTGCGCCCGATCTGCGGGCTGGAGAACAACCTGGCCGAGACGCTGGACAGCACCTTCTCGGCGTCCGGGCCCTACGAGGTCATCTTCTGCGCCGCCGATCCGGCCGACCCCGCGATTCCGCTGGCGCAAAGCCTGATCGCCAGGCACCCCGAAGTGCCCGCCCGCGTGCTGGTGGGCGATGACCACCCGACCGGCAACCCCAAGCTGAACAACCTCGCGAAGCGCTGGC
>CAMFIX010000523.1 GCA_945952425.1 uncultured Pseudorhodobacter sp.
CCCGCATGTTCTACGGCGACGCCAAGAAAAGCCTCGATGCGTTGCTGCCGATGGTGGGGTGAGCCGAAAATTTTCGTCCGAAAATTTTTCACCCCCCCCGGGGGGATGCACAATGACGAAAGGCCCCGGGGGAAACCTCGGGGCCTTGCCCTTGCGCGCCTGCCTTTCCCCTTCATCGGTCCGAAAATATCCCACGGAGGTGCGTCCATCGGTGCGCCATCGGTTCGAGAACCGATGGACGCGGGGGAGGTGTGAAACCTCCCCGGGCTGTCCACCTGCGCCATGGCGCCAAAGCCACACTCCCTCGGCATACCCCGGTATCCCGGCTTTCCCCATTGCCCCCTCCCCCCGGGGCCTTACCTCTGGAGCCCAGACGCATGAGGCCCAGATGACCGACCACCCCCTTCGCTATGCCCTGGTGAACGAGCTGCATGCCCGGCCCTTTCCCGTCGTTCAGGCCCCGGCCACCGCCGCCTTCGTGGCGCTGGTCCCGCCCGAAGGGGCCGCGCGCGACAAGGGGGGCGATCTCGCCCACCTGCTTCAGCTTCTCGACCGCCACGGCGCCCCCCATCCCCAGCCCGGCGCCAACCATTTCTCCGGCCCCATCGGGCGCTCGGAATTGAAATGGGAGAGCCACACCGAATTCGTCACCTTCAGCGCCTTCACCCCCGGCGTTTCGGCCCGCCCCTTCGACCCGTTCGAGGCCGAGGTCTTCCCCCCCGACTGGATTGCCGCCGCCCCGGGCCTGCGCGCGACCTCGGTTCTCGTCCGCATCCTGCCCGAACCCGCCTCCGAGGCCGAGATGCTGGCGCTCCTGGACGACTGGCTGGTGCGCGAAAGCCTGGCGGTGGCGCGGGTGGTCGAGGGCGCTGCCGTCATCGCGGGCGATTTCCGCATCGACCCGGCCGGCCATATGCGCTTTGCCGTCTTCGTCCGCCCCGGCACCGGAGAGCGCCGCGTCGGCCGCATCGTCCAGCGGGTCTGCGAGATCGAGACCTACCGCGCCATGTCGATGCTGGGCCTGATCCAGGCGCGCGAGGTCACGGCGCGGCTGAATGCGCTGGACCCGCGGCTGTCCGAGCTGGTCTCGGGGCTGGACAGCGGCGACCGCCCGGCAGAGGCGGCGCTGCACGAGCTTCTGACCATCGCGGCGGAATTGGAAAGCCTTGCCGTCCAAAGCTCGTTCCGTTTCGGCGCCAGTGCCGCCTATGAGGCCATCGTCGCGCAGCGCATCGAGGTCTTGCGCGAGGACCGCATCGGCGGCCGCCAGACCTTCGGCGAGTTCATGATGCGCCGCTACGACCCGGCCATGCGCACGGTGAAATCGACCGAGCGGCGGTTGACGCAGATGGCGGAACGGGCGCAGCGCGCGGCCGAGCTGTTGCGCACGCGGGTCGATGTCGAACGCTCGGCGCAGAACCAGAAGCTTCTGGAAAGCATGGACACCCGCGCCGACCTTGCCTTGCGCCTGCAGCACACGGTCGAGGGCCTGTCGGTCGTGGCGATCAGCTATTACGCGGTCAGCCTCGCGTCCTATATCATCCACCCCCTGGTCGAGCCGCTGCGCTGGCCCGATGGCACCGACAAGGCCCTGCTGACGCCCCTGGTGCTGGTCGCCGTCTGGCTGGGGCTGAAGCGCCTGCGGGCGGCGCTGCACAAGGGCCAGGGGGCTTGACCCATCGCGGCCGTTGTGATCACGATCCGGTGATTGCAGCGGAGGTATTGCGATGGTCAAGGTCAAAGATTTTTCCAATGTCCGCGCTGGTGGCCATAGCCAGCCGGTGTTGGCGCCGCTGCCGGCCTTGGTCGTCAATGGCGGGCCTGGCGACAACATGTTGTGGGGCAGCAATGGCAATGACACGATGCAGGGCTTTCAGGGCAATGACGCGCTGAACATCAGTGGCGGCGCGGATGTGCTGTATGGCGGCCTTGGCGACGATACGCTGAATGCGACCGATACCGATTACCGGCTGGATTACGCCGCGGATGCGCTGTTCGGCGGGGCTGGCAACGACCTCTTGTTGATCACGCTTGCCGACCGTGGAGACGGGGGCGATGGCTGGGACATTGCCGATATCTACTACGCGCCGCTGAAGCTGGGGATCGAGTTCATCAGTTCGGCCGATATCACAATCAAGGTGGGTGGCAGCGACTACAGTGTCCTGCGCAATGTCGAACAGTTCCGCATCACCGCCGGGTCCGGCAACGATCTGATCGTGACCGGAGCTGGCAATGACGAGATTTCGCTTTCCGCGGGCGGCGAGGACACGGTGCGCAGCGGTGCGGGCAACGACCTCGTGCATATGGCTTTGCCTCGGGTCTGGCTCGATGCCGGGGACGGCAACGACGTCGCCCATCTCTATTTCGGCGAGGGGCAATGCAACACGCTGCTGGTCGACGCGGCGGGCGGCTATTCGCTGATCGACGGGGTGCGGCGCGACTTCCTTGGCGTCGAGGCCCTGTGGGCCGAGTTCTCTTCGGTGCCCGGCGGCGCGACGCTGGCCGGAGGCGTGGGCAACGACACTTTGACCGCGAGCGGCGTCGGCAAGACGTTTCTGTCGGGCGGGCTGGGGGACGACCGGATCGCGGTCTCCTACGGGCAGAACACGCTGCAGGGCGGGGCCGGCAACGACACGCTGATGGCCCGGCCGGGATTTGCCGGCGACCATGACGTGGTGGATGGCGGTGCAGGCAACGACCGGCTGGAGCTTTACGGCGGGGTCGGCATCACCTTCTCGCACGCCTCTACCG
>CAMFIX010000524.1 GCA_945952425.1 uncultured Pseudorhodobacter sp.
CGGAGGGGTCTTTGCCGTGCTGGAGGCCTGGATGGCCGGGGGCTGCCACGAGGCCCCGGCCCTCGTGGCCGAGGCCCTGGGGCGGCTTATCCGGCAAGCCCCATGAGGTGAGCCGCCAGCCCCAGGACTGCCGCGCCGCCCAGCATGGTGACCATGCCGAGCTTCAGCCGGAAGACCGCGACCAGGGCCAGCACCGACAGCGCGGCAGCGGACCAATTGATCGAGCCCCAGACCGGGAGCTGCAGCGCCAGCGGCCCGGGGGTCACCTCGGCCCAGATGACATGGATGGCGAACCAGAGCGCGAGGTTCAGGATCACCCCCACCACCGCCGCCGTCACCGCCGTCAGCGCGGCCGAAAGGGCCTTGTTCGACCTGAGCCCCTCCATGAAGGGCGCGCCGAGGAAGATCCAGGCGAAGCAGGGCGCGAAGGTCACCCAGGTCGTCAGAAGGCCTCCCAAAGTGCCCGCCCAAAGCGAGCCCTCGGCCCGTGCCGCGCCCATGAAGCCCACGAATTGCAGGACCATGATCAGGGGGCCGGGTGTGGTCTCCGCCATGCCAAGCCCGTCCAGCATCTCGCCCGGTTGCAGCCAGTGATAGGTGCCGACTGCCTCCTGCGCGACCCAGGCCAGCACCGCATAGGCGCCGCCGAAGGTCAGGACGGCCAGCTTCGAGAAATAGACCGCGATATCGGCAAATACCGAGCCCGGCGCGGCCAGCAGGATCGCCGCCACCGGCACCAGCCAGAGCGCCAGCGCCGCAAGCCCCGCGCGGAAGGCGCCCGCCCGGCCTTCCGCCGTCAGGGCCAGTTCCTCGCCCAGAAGGGTCTCGGCGTCGGCGACATGGGTCTTGCCCCCTCCGCCATGGCCGCCCTTCACCAGGAAAGCTGCGATGCCCGCCCGTGCGCCCAACCAGCCGATCACGCCCGATGCCGCTACGATCAAAGGGAAGGGTGCGCCCAGGACGAAGATCGCGACGAAGGAGGCCGCCGCAATCGCTCGCATGACGTTGTTCTTCAACGCCCTCTTCCCGACCCTGACCACGGCCTGGACCACGATGGCCAAGACCGCCGCCTTCAGCCCGAAGAAGAGGCCCGAGATGAAGCCCACCTCCCCCCAGATCGCATATATCCAGGAAAGCCCCATGATCGCCAGTGCGCCGGGCAGGATGAAGAGCCCGCCGGCCACCAGGGCTCCGCGCACGCCATGCATCAGCCAGCCGATATAGGTCGCCAGTTGCTGCGCCTCCGGCCCTGGCAAGAGCATGCAGAAGTTCAGGGCATGCAGGAAGCGGTCGTCGCCGATCCACTTCTTTTCTTCGACCAGCACACGGTGCATGACCGCGATCTGCCCCGCAGGCCCGCCGAAGGACAGGGCCGCGATGCGGGCCCAGACCGGGGTGGCCTGGGCAAGTGTCGGAAATTCCCTCATTTCGCGCCCTTTCCCGGCCAGTTGTGGACCTCTTCCGTTGCATCCCGCGCCCAGCGGTAGAAGGCATCGTAAAGCGCCATCCCGGCCTCCAGCTGCTGATGGTCATCCGTATGCATCCGGCTGAGTCCCAGCGAGGCGGCAAGCAACCCCGCGCATTCCGGCGCAAGGTCTAGCCGCGCCGTGTCGGCGCCGCGCACGATCAGGGCCAGCCGCTCCAGCGCCGGGGTCTTCAGCCCGAACTCGGAAAGCAGGGTGTCGAAGGTGCAAGTCTCGTCCCGATGGCTCCAGAAGGTGCCCTCGATGTCATAGGCCATGGCGCCCATCGCCTCGGCGACCGGGGCGACCTCGGAGGGAGCGACGAAAAGGAAGACCGCCTCCGGGTCGATGAAACGGCGGATGAGCCAGGGACAGGCGATGCGGTCGATCTTGGGCCGCGACCGCGTCACCCAGAGCGAGCGGCCAAGGCCGTCGCGCCCGGTGATCTTGCGCGGGTCGAAGGTCGGCAGGCCCTGCGCGACCCAGGCGGCATGGCCGCCCTCCAGGTATTCTGCCGCCACTCCCTGGGCACGCAGCCAGGACGCGACGCCCTGGCTGCGACCATGGCCCTCGGCGCAAGAGACGACGACGGGGCCCTGCAGGCCGGTCGCATGGGCGGCAAGCCAGGCGGGCGTCACGGCTTCGTCGGGCCATGTCCGGGCGGTGGGGATCAGATGGGGATCTTGCGCCCGCTTGGCCTCGCGGCGCAGGTCGAGGACCAGTGGCGCCTTCGGCGTGCCGATCAGCTTGGCAAGACGGTCGGGGGAAATGGCATCGGGGGCAGGCATCTGCTCTCCCTCCTTTCGGATGGTGGTGAGGGGATGCGACCTTCGGCTGACGCCTCGTGGGGCGTTCGCGCGGGGCCCCATGGCGCCTGTGTCGGCAATCCCGTGCAGGCTGTCAAGATCGACCCGTCACCGCGCAAGGGCCGAGGATTTGGGCGGGCGTGACGTCCACAGAATTGCCACTTGGTCGAGACAAGGCTGCCCAACGCCTTCCGAGTGGCAGGGCAGGGATTACGCATCGCGCCGCTTATGCCTTTGCGGAAACTGGCGCGGTCCGCCCAAGGGCGGTTCTCCAATCAGGACCTTGCCCCTGTTTGGTGGAGCAGGGCGCCATAGGTTCCATCCCCGCCTCGTCTGCCCGGGCCATCATCCGGGCAGCGAGGCTGGCGGTTGTGTGCATCTGCTGGACATGCGGCTCCTTGGGCGTGAGCCCCATCCCCCGCTCGCCCGTCCCTTCCTTGGCCCGAGGCCGGTCTTCGAGATCAACCCAC
>CAMFIX010000525.1 GCA_945952425.1 uncultured Pseudorhodobacter sp.
ATCCCGCCCTACCCCATCTTGCGTAGGGCGGGATTGATCCCGCCGCTGCTTACAACCCCTGCCCCGGTTTCACGTCGACCATCTCCAGCGCCTTGGCCGGGTCGCGCCACATCTGGTGCAGCACGTTCTGGCGCTTGATGTCCCTGCGGTGGCGCAGCGTCAGCACGATGGCGCCGATCATGGCGACCAGAAGGATCAGGCCCGAAAGCTGGAACAAATACAGATACTTGTCATACATCAAGAGCCCGAGCGCCTTGGTGTTTTCCACCTGCGCCGGGTCGGGGATCTTCGCCTGGTGCAGCCCCATCGCCCCATCGGCCGAGGCCCAGGCGCCAAGGCCGAAGCCCAGCTGGATCAGCACGATCACCGCGACCAGAAGGCCAAGGGGCATGTATTTCACCATCTCGCTTTTCAGCTCGGCGAAATCCACGTCCAGCATCATGACGACGAACAGGAACAGCACCGCCACAGCGCCGACATAGACGATGATCAGCAGCATGGCGACGAATTCCGCCCCCAAGAGAACCATCAGCCCTGCCGAGGACAGGAAGGTCAGGATCAGCCACAAGACCGAATGGACCGGGTTGCGCGAGAGCGTGACCATGAGGGCAGCCAGCACCCCCACGATGGAGAAGGCGTAGAAGGCAAGATCGGCCACGGTCATTCGGCACTCTCCTCAGCAAAGACGGCGCGCGCGATTTCAAGCGCCTTCTGGGCGGCGGGCAAGCCGCCGAAGATGGACATCTGCCAGATCACTTCCGCGATCTCGCGTTGGGTCGCGCCGGCTTTCAGCGCGTTCTGAAGGGTCAACCGCATCTGCGGCTCTCCGACCGGGCCAAGCATGGTCAGCGCGGCGATGGTCACCAGGAACCGCGTGCGCGCATCAAGCCCTTCGGGGTTGTAGGTCTTGCCGAAGAAGGCTTCGAGCATGTCCTTGGGCAGGGTCGGCATGAAGGCCTCGAAGGCCTTGGGATCTGCGCCCATGCCAGAGGTGAAGGCACGCGCCATCGACTGGCCGCTTTCCATCATCGTCTGGAAGAATTTGGCGAAATCCTCGGTCATCATCTCACCGATAGGGCGCGTCGAGTTCAAGGTTGCGGGCGATTTCGGCTTCCCAGCGGGCGCCGTTGTCGAGCAGCTTTTCCTTGGTGTAGAAGAGCTCTTCCCGCGTCTCGGTGGCGAATTCGAAGTTCGGCCCCTCGACGATGGCATCGACCGGGCAGGCCTCTTGGCAGAAGCCGCAGTAGATGCACTTGGTCATGTCGATGTCGTAGCGCGTGGTGCGGCGGCTGCCGTCGTCCCGCGGTTCGGCGTCGATGGTGATGGCCTGCGCCGGGCAGATCGCCTCACACAGTTTGCAGGCGATGCAGCGTTCCTCGCCATTGGCATAGCGGCGCAAAGCATGTTCGCCGCGGAAGCGGGGCGACAGCGGCCCCTTCTCATGCGGGTAGTTCAGCGTGGCCTTGGGCGCGAAGAAGTATTTCATCCCGAGGCCGAAGCCCTTGATGAAGTCCACCAGCAGGAAATACTTGGTCGCACGACCCCAGTCGATCGAAGCCATGGATCAGCCTCCCATCGTGTAGCGGGCCCAGAAGGCACCGAGGATTTCAAACTTTGCCAGGAAGGCGATCAGGACGACCCAGCCCAGCGACAGCGGCAGGAAGACCTTCCAGCCGATCCGCATCAGCTGGTCATAGCGGTAGCGCGGCACGATGGCCTTCACCATGGCGAACATGAAGAACCAGAAGACCATCTTGGCGAAAAGCCACAGGAACCCGTCCGGCACGCCCGGGATGGGCGAGAGCCAGCCGCCGAAGAAGAGGATCGACAGCAAAGCGCACATCAGCCAGATCGCGATATATTCGCCGGCCATGAAGAGCAGGTAAGGGGTGGACGAATATTCCACCATGAAGCCCGCGACGAGTTCGGATTCCGCTTCGGGAAGGTCGAAGGGCGGGCGGTTGGTCTCGGCCAAAGCGCTGATGAAGAACAGCACCACCATCGGCAGGTGGGGCAGCCAATACCAGCCCAGGATGCCATAGCCGGTATTCTGCGCCGCGACGATGTTGCCGAAGTTCATGGACCCCGTGGACAGGATGATCCCGATGATGATGAGGCCCAAGGAGACCTCGTAGGAAATCATCTGCGCCGCCGACCGCAGGCTCCCCAGGAAGGGATATTTCGAGTTCGACGCCCAGCCGCCCATGATGACGCCGTAAACCTCAAGCGAGGAGGCCGCGAAGACGAAGAGGATCGCGACGTTCACATCCGCCAGCACCCAGCCCTGGTTGAAGGGCACCACGGCCCAGGCCAGGACCGCCAGGACGAAGCTCAGCATCGGGGCGAGGAAATAGACCGCGCGGTCGGCGCCTGCCGGGACCACGATCTCTTTCAGGATGAACTTCAGCGCATCGGCCACCGATTGCAGGATGCCCCAGGGCCCCACCACGTTCGGGCCCCGCCGCATCTGCACCGCCGCCCAGATCTTCCGGTCGCCATAGACGAGGAACAGAAGGCTGATCATCACAAAGCCCACGATCAGCACGCTTTGCAGCACCAGAAGCACCGCGGTGCCCAGGGTCGTTTCGAAGAATCCCATCTCTCCGTTCCTTCTTTCGCGGCCTTCAGACCGTCGGTATTCCCTGCGCGGCGCAGTCGCGCACCGTCACTTCCGCGTCGATATTGCGCAGCCCCAGGGGCAGCGCCGCCGAGATGGTGTAAACCGCATCTC
>CAMFIX010000526.1 GCA_945952425.1 uncultured Pseudorhodobacter sp.
GGGGGGTAAAAGGCACCCGTTAGCGCGAACGGCGCGCTGCAAGCGAGGTTCACGATGGTCTCCCGCGTCATCCCGGTGGATAGTTTCGATCTGGTGATTTTCGGCGGCACGGGCGACCTTGCCCGCCGCAAGATTTTCCCCGGCCTCTATCGCCGCTTCATGGCGGGGCAGATGAATGCCGACAGCCGCATCATCGGCGCCGCGCGGGCGAAGAACTCGGACGACGAGTTCCGCGCGCTGATCAAGGCGGCGCTGGAGGAATTCGTGCCGAAGGACCGGCAGGACGCAGCGCAGATCGAGGCATTCCTTGCCCGCATCCTTTATATCTCGGTCGATGCCAAGGAAGATGGCGGCTGGGAGCAGCTGAAATCCACGCTGCGCGCCAATGTCGTGCGCGCCTTCTACTTCTCGGTCGCCCCCGCGATCTTCCCCGACCTGGCCGAGCGGCTCCATGCCCATGGCATCACCGACGCCTGGTCGCGCATCGTCGTCGAAAAGCCTTTCGGTCGCGACCTCGCTTCGGCCCGGGCGCTGAACGAAGTGCTGGCCAAGTATTTCACCGAGGCGCAGATTTACCGGATCGACCATTACCTCGGCAAAGAGACGGTGCAGAACCTGATGGCGGTGCGCTTCGCCAATATCCTGTTCGAGCCGATCTGGAAGGCGCAATACATCGACCATGTGCAGATCACCGTGGCCGAGACGGTCAGCGTGAACGGCCGTGGCGCCTATTACGACAAGTCGGGCGCGATGCGGGACATGGTGCAGAACCACCTGATGCAACTCCTCTGCCTGATCGCGATGGAGCCGCCCTATCACTTCGACCCCGATGCGGTGCGCGACGAACAGGTCAAGGTCATCCGGGCCTTGCGCCCCGTGCCCAAGGAAAACATCGTCCGCGGCCAGTATCTGGCGGGCCTGGGCGAGGGCTCTTACCTCGAACATTGCGAAGACCCCGACAGCCGGACCGAAAGCTATATCGCGATGAAGGTGGAAATTGCGAATTGGCGCTGGAAGGGCACGCCCTTCTACCTGCGCACCGGCAAAAGGCTCCGGGCGCGCCATTCGGAAATCGCCATCACCTTCAAGGAACCGCCGCATTCGATCTTCGACGATGCCAAGGGCTGGAAGGAAAACGTCCTGGTCATCCGGCTGCAGCCGAACGAAGGGATGAACCTCTCCGTCATGATTAAAGAGCCCGGCCCCGGCGGCATGCGCCTGATGCAGGTGCCTTTGGACATGACCTTCGCCGATGCCTTGGGCGTCGATGCCGAGGATGTGCCGGATGCCTATGAGCGGCTCATCATGGATGTGATCCGCGGCAACCAGACCTTGTTCATGCGCGGCGGCGAGGTCGAGGCGGCCTGGGCCTGGACCGATCCGATCATCGAGGGCTGGGAGACGCGGGGCGACAAGCCGCAGGGCTACGACCCCGGCTCGACCGGGCCGGAGGATGCGCTGATGCTTCTCCACCGCGACGGGCGCCGCTGGCGCGAGATGAAATGACGCTGGTCCCCTATCCCTCGCGCGCGGCGCTGATGGCGGGGCTGGCCGCGACGATTGCGGGCGAGTTGCGCGCGCGGTTGGCCCATGGCGCGGCGACCCTCTCGGTGCCGGGCGGCACGACGCCGGGGCCGGTCTTCGATGCCTTGGCGCAGGAAGACCTCGACTGGGCCCGCGTCGCGGTGATGCTGAACGACGAACGCTGGGTGGGCGAGGAAAGCCCGCGGTCGAACACACGGCTCTTGCGCGAACGCCTGCTGGTGGGCCGCGCCGCCAAGGCCCGCCTGGTGCCGCTTTACGCCCCAACGCCGACGCCCGAGGAAAGCCTCGACAAGCTGGCCGAGGGCATCCTGCCGCATCTGCCGATCACGGTTCTGCTTCTGGGCATGGGCGCCGACATGCACACCGCGAGCCTCTTCCCCGGCGCCGACAAGCTGACCCAGGCCTTGGCGAACAATGCCCCTGTGCTGATGGCCTTGCGCGCCGAGGCCGCCGGAGAGCCACGCATCACCCTTTCGGCCCCCGTGTTGCGGCAGGCCCGACATATCCATATCCTGATCACGGGCGCCGAAAAGCGCGCGGCCTACGAACGCGCCTTGACCCTGCCGCCCGAAGAGGCGCCCGTCGCCTGCGTGCTTCCCCTCGCCACCGTTCACTGGGCCGACTGACATGACGCAATTCCAACCGCTTCTCGACCATCACGCCAAGGTTGCCGGCCGCTCGATCCTGTCGCTGTTCGGAGCCAACCGGGCACAGCATTTCTCGGTCGCCGCCGAGGGGCTGCTGTTCGACTATTCCAAGACCAATATCGACGAGACGGGTCTGGGGCTTCTGCTGGCTTTGGCCGAGGGCGCGGGGCTCTCGGCCAAGCGCGAGGCGATGTTTTCCGGTGCCAAGATCAACGAGACCGAAGGCCGCGCCGTCCTGCACACCGCCCTGCGCGCCGGGCCCGAGGCGGTGGTCAAGGTCGACGGCGCCGATGTGATGCCCGAGGTGAGGGCGATCCGCGCCCGGATGATGGATTTCGTCCGCGCCGTGCGCGACGGCAGCTTCAAGGGGCCTGTCTCTTATACACATCTCCGAGCCCACGAGACTAGGCATGATCTCGTATGCCGTCTTCTGCTTGAAAAAAATTTTTTTAATGATACGGCGACCACCGAGATCTACACACTGCATATCGTCGGCAGCGTCAGATGTGTATAAGAGACAGACCCACTA
>CAMFIX010000527.1 GCA_945952425.1 uncultured Pseudorhodobacter sp.
CGCCCAAGGCGCCGGGGTCGATGCCGCGGTCCGACAGAAGCCGCCCCGCCGCCTGCAATTGCCAGCACAGCCTTGCCGCATCCTCCAGCGCCTTCTTGCCCGTTTGCGACAGGTGGCGCCCCCGATCTGACGCCAGCTGACGCTCCAGCCCGCGGGCGGAGGAACCCTGGCGCAGGGCGATGGTCTGGGCGCAAAGCTCGATGTCCATCAGGCGGCCCGGGCCGTTCTTGGCCTCCCAGACGCCTTGCGCGGGTTTCGCCTCGGCCAGGCGCGCGCGCATCTCGGCTACATCGGGCAGGACGCGGGCGCCCTGGCCCTTCTCGGCCAGGACCGTGCGGCGGAAGGTCTCGACCTCGGCGGCCAGCCCCGGATCGCCCGCCAGCACCCGGGCGCGGGTCAGCGCCAGATGCTCCCAGGTCCAGGCCTCGGTCTGCTGATAGGCGCGGAAGCTTTCCAGCGCGGTCGCGACCGGCCCCTGCCGACCCGAGGGGCGCAGACGCATGTCGACCTCGTAAAGCCGCCCCTCCGGCGTCTGGGCGGTCAGGGCCGTCACCAGGGCCTGGGTCAGCTTGGCGAAATAGGGGCGCACGGCCAAGGGCTTGGGCCCATCGGACATCTCGGCCCCCTCGGCATCGTAGATCACGATCAGGTCGAGGTCCGAGCCCGCATTCAGCCGCGCCGCCCCCAAGGAGCCCATGCCGACCACCACCGCCCCCCGCCCCGGCGCGGGCCCATGGCGCCGGGCGACCTCGGCCCCCACGACGGGCCAAAGGCTCGCCACCACGACTTCGGCCAGGTCGGCATAGGACTTGCCCGCCTCGAACCCGTCGATCAGGCCCTGCAGGTGATGGACGCCGACGCGGAAGTGCCATTCCTTCAGCCAGATCCGGGCCAGGTCCAGCGCCTTTTCGTAGTCGGCCCCCGCCAGCCGGGCCGACAGGTCCGCCATCAGCCCCTCGCGCCCCGGCCAGGGGGCAAAGAAGCTGCCGCCGATCACCGCATCCAGCACCCTTGCATGGCGCGAGAGATAAAGCGCCAGCCTGGGCGCCGTGGCGCAGATGTCGACGATCAGGTCGACCAGGGCCGGGTTGGCCTCGAACAGCGCGAAGAGCTGGACGCCCGCGGGCAGGCCAGAAAGGAAACCGTCCAGCGCCGCCAGCGCCTCTTCGGGGGCGGCGGCGCGCATCAGCCGGGTCAGAAGGCCCGGACGGATGCGGGCGAAGATCGCCTGCGCGCGGTCGGAGCGCAGCGCGGGGTAATGCGCCCATCCCGCCACGATCGCCTCGGCCTGGGGGGTAAGCTCGGGCGCAGGGGCGGAGACGGTGGGCGAGAAGAACCCCTCGGTCAGGCTTTCGACCCGCTCGACCCGGTCCAGGAAGGCCTGGCGGAAGGCGCCCTCTTCCAGGCCGCAGAAGGCCGCGATGCGGGCGACGCCCTGGGGGGTCACCGGCATCACCTGGGTCTGTTCGTCCAGCACCATCTGCAGGCGATGCTCGACCTCGCGCCAGTCGCGGTAGGCGGCGCGCAGTTCGGTGGAGACCGGCTCGGGCAGCCAGCCCTTGGCGGTCAGTGCCGCCAGCGCCTCTTCGGTGCGGCGGGCGCGCAGGTCGGGGTCGCGGCCCCCCGCGATCAGCTGGCGGGTCTGGGCGAAGAACTCGATCTCGCGGATGCCGCCCTGCCCCAGCTTGACGTTATGCCCCTCGACCGACAGGGGCCCGTTCAGCCCCTTGTGGTCGCGGATGCGCAGGCGCATGTCATGGGCATCCTGGATCGCCGCATAATCCAGATGCCGCCGCCAGACAAAGGGGGTGAGGGCCTTCAGATAGCGTTCGCCGGCCGCGAAGTCGCCCGCGCAGGGACGCGCCTTGATATGGGCGGCGCGCTCCCAGGTGCGGCCTTCGGCCTCGTAATAGGCCAACGCCGAGGCCATCGAGAGGCAAACCGGCATGACGGAAGCATCCGGCCGCAGCCGCAGGTCGGTGCGGAAGACATAGCCCTCGCCGGTCTGGTCCGACAAGAGCCCGGTCATCTTGCGGGTGACGCGGATGAAGGCCTGCCGCGCCTCCATCTCGGTGCCCTTGTGCAGCGTTTCGTCGAACAGACAGATCAGGTCGATGTCGGAGGAATAGTTCAGCTCATGCGCGCCCATCTTGCCCATGGCGAGGACGACCATGCCATGGGGCGCATCGGGCAGCTTGCCGCGGCGGATTTCCTCGGCGATGAGGTGGTCGAGGGAGAGCTGCACGGCAAGATCGGCGAATTGCGTCAGCGCGCCGGTGACCTCGTCCAGGCTCCAGACCCCGCCGAGATCGGCCATGCCGGTCAAGAGCGCCACCCGCCCCTTGGCCCGGCGCAGCGCGGGGCCAAGCTGGTCGCCGGGGATTTCCTTCAGCGCCGCGAAGAGGGTGGCGAGCGTGGCTTCGGGCTCTTGCGTCAGCGCATCGCCGAACCAGGCGCCTTCGCGGTTCAGAAGGTCGCGCAGGTAGGGGGCGCAAGAGGCGGCATTGCCGATCAGCTCTGCCGCGGGCCCGGCAAAGCGCCCCCGGACCTCGGCCGCGGTGGGTGCATCGAAGGGCAAGGGCTGGCGGGTCAGGCGGGATACGAAGGACATGGGCGTTTGTGGCGCGCGGGGACCGCGGCGTCAACCGCAAGCCGGGCTTCATCTCTTCCCCAATCCCAGCGGTGGAGGTCCGGAGGAGGGGCGCGCCCCTCCT
>CAMFIX010000528.1 GCA_945952425.1 uncultured Pseudorhodobacter sp.
GGATCTGCCCGGCTGGTGAAGGCAACGAAATGATGCAGTTCGAAGATCAATTGGCGGCGCTGTCGCGCCACCAATCTGGGGCTGACATTCACGGGTTGGAAGAGCCGGACATCGCACGTTGGATGCCGGATTTGTCCGCCGACAAGATTTGTCGGCCTCGCTTCTGCTTGGAAAGGCAATGACACTTGCACCTGACGGCGCCTGAGCCGATGAGAGTCCGCTTGCGGGCGATGCCCTGATGTCTGCAGTTGTGAAGGGTTTCGGATGCCGGCCCATGCGAGCGGGGTCGGACCGGGCTGAGGGCCGGCGTCCGAAAGCCTCCAGGGGAGGAAGCCGCGGCCCGGGGCTGTGCGCTATGGGGCTTTCGCCGCGCGGCCTTGTCGGTGGGATCGTGCGAGGGGCGCGACGGCGGCGCGATGCTCCGATCTTGATGCCCGGGACCCCGCATTTGGCTGTGTTCGCGATTGATCCGTAACCGCCGCGATCTCCACTTCCGCCATGGGCGCGAACAGGATCACCCGCTCTCTGGCCGAGACCGGTGGTGATCCGTTTTGTTGTGGTCCCGGCGCCCTTGTCATGAGGTGTCGATCCTGACGGCCAGGATGGTTCTCGGGGCCGAGCCGGGCGCGAAGCGCTCGACGAGGATCATGCGGCCGCCGCAGCATGGGCATGCCGGGCGACGGTCATCCCGCGGCTCGTCCGTCTCGGCTTGACCGCCTGCGCCGCGTTCTTCGGGCGCGGCTGCTGATATCGGCGCCGCGATGATCTGCCTGATGCGGGCGATGGTGTCGGCGCGGCGGCCTGAGGCGAGCAGGCCGTAGTGGCGGATGCGATGGAAGCCGTCGGGCAGGACGTGGAGCAGGAAGCGGCGGATGAACTCGAAGGCGGTCAGCGTCATGGTCTTGCGCCAGGTCTTGCCGGCCGAGCGGGCGCGATAGTCCTTCCAGCGGAAGGTGACCCCGCGCCGGTCCATGGCGACGAGGCGGCTGTTGGCGATGGCGACGCGATGGGTGTAGCGGGCGAGATAGGCCAGCACGGCCTCGGGTCCACCGAAGGGCCGCTTGGCATAGACGACCCAGTCGGCCCGGCGCAGCGGCGCCAGCATGGCGGCGAAGGCATCGGCCTCAGTCAGATCGGCGAGATCGCCGTGGAAGGCGAGCCGTCCGGTGGCGTACAGGGCTGCGAGCCCTGCGAGGAAGAGCCTGCGGAACAGGCGCGAGAGCACGCGCACGGGCAGGAAGAAGCCGGGCCGGCATGAGATCCAGCGCGACCCATCCGGCGACAGGCCGCCACCCGGCGTGATGATGTGGAGATGCGGATGATGGGTCATCGCCGATCCCCATGTGTGCAGCACGCAGGTGAAGCCGATGCGGGCGCCGAGATGCCGGGGATCGCTCGCGATGGTGGCGAGCGTCTCGGCCGCGGCCCTGAACAACAGGCCGTAGACCTCGGCCTTGTTCTGGAAGGCCATAGTCGCGATCGGCGTCGGCAGGGTGAAGACGAGGTGGTAGTAGGGTACGGGCAGCAGATCGGCCTGGCGGTCGGCGAGCCAGTCCTTCGCCGCTGCGCCCTGGCAGCGCGGGCAGTGCCGGTTGCGGCAGGAGTTGTAGGCGATGGTCGGGTGATCGCAGTCGCTGCAGCGCATGACATGGCCGCCGAGCGCAGCCGTGCGGCAGGCCCGGATCGCACCCATCACCTTGAGCTGGCCGCGGCTGAGCCGATGACGCGCGAGATAGGCCTCGCCATGCCGGTTCAGGATGTCCGCGACCTCCAGCGAAGGCCGCGCCATGATCGGCGCGGCGACGCTATGGTGGTGGCGGCGGCGCCAGCAGCGCGAGCGGGCTCGTCACCTCGCGCAGGGTCTTCAGCGCGACGCGGGTGTAGACGGCGGTGGTGTCGAGCTTCCGGTGGCCGAGCAGGACCTGGATTACCCTGATATCGGTCTTCCGCTCCAGCAGATGGGTGGCGAAGCTGTGCCTGAGCGTGTGCATCGAGACCCGCTTGTCGAGCTTGGCGGCCTCAGCTGCGGCATGGCAGGCCCGGTTGAGCTGGCGCGTCGTGATCGGCTGGCCCGGCTGCTGGCCGGGGAAGAGCCAGCCGCGCGGGCGCTTCACCCGCCACCACTGCCGCAGCAGATCAAGCAGGTCGGGCGCGAGCATGACGTAGCGGTCCTTGCGGCCCTTGCCCTGTTCGACGCGGATCAGCATGCGCGCGCTGTCGATGTCGGCGACCTTCAGGTTGGCGATCTCCGAAACCCGCAGTCCGCAGCCATAGGCAATGCTGAGCGCGGCGCGGTCCTTCAGGCTCCGCGCATGGGCCAGGAGCAGTGCCACCTCCTGCGTGTCCAGCACCACCGGCAAGCGATCGGGCGTCGGGATCCGCGCCATGCGGTCACCAAAGCCGGTCCGTCCCAGCGTGACATGGAAGAAGAACCGCAGCGCGGTGCAGGCCAGGTTCATCCGCGAATAGCTCGCGCCGAGCGAAGCCAGGTGGAGTTGATAGCGCCGCAGATCCTCCGGCTCGGCCCGATCTGGCGGCAGGCCCAGAAAGGCCGTGAACTCACGGACCTGCCGGACATAATCGCGCTGCGTGTGCTCGCCGAACTGGCGGATCGTCATGTCCTCGATCATCCGCTGGCGCAGCGGACTGACGGTGACGGCATCGATCATGGAGACCTCCAGGGATCAGGGGAAACGACCCCCAAATCCT
>CAMFIX010000529.1 GCA_945952425.1 uncultured Pseudorhodobacter sp.
GGGCAGGTCTTTCCACTTGGTCTTGCGGTCGAAATGGTAATGCGCGGCCATCGCCTCGATGGTCTGGGTGAAATAGGGGGACTTCGACTTGGCCCAGGGCGCC
Organism: uncultured Pseudorhodobacter sp.; assembly: GCA_945952425.1. Taxonomy (GTDB): domain Bacteria; phylum Pseudomonadota; class Alphaproteobacteria; order Rhodobacterales; family Rhodobacteraceae; genus Stagnihabitans. The sequence continues at coordinate 104 of CAMFIX010000529.1, forward strand.
AGCGCGCCTTGCAAGAGCGTCAGATTCTGGTCGGGCACCACGAGACGCGGGTCGAAGAACATCTCCATCCCCAGGCCGTCGCAAACCGGGCAGGCGCCGAAGGGAGCGTTGAAACTGAACAGCCGCGGCTCGATCTCGGCGATGGTGAAGCCGCTGACCGGACAGGCGAATTTCTCGGAATAGGTGATGCGTTGGCCTTCACCTTCGGCCGGAGCGGTTTCGATGATGGCGATCCCGTCGGCCAGGTTCAGCGCGGTGCGGAAACTGTCGGCGAGGCGGGTCTGGATGCCCTCCTTCACCACGATCCGGTCGACCACGACGTCGATGTCGTGGCGCAGTTTCTTGTCCAGCGTCGGCGGCTCGTCCAGGTCGTGGAAGGTGCCATCGACCTTGACGCGCTGAAAGCCCTGCTTGCGCAGCTCCAGGAATTCCTTCTTGTACTCGCCCTTCCGGTCGCGAACGATGGGGGCCAGCAGATAGGCGCGCGTCCCCTCCTCCATCGCCATGACGGCATCGACCATGTCCTGCACCTGCATCGCGGTGATGGGCAGGCCGGTCGCGGGCGAATAAGGCACCCCCACCCGCGCGAACAGCAGGCGCAGGTAGTCGTAGATCTCGGTCACCGTGCCCACCGTGGAGCGCGGGTTCTTCGACGTCGTCTTCTGTTCGATCGAAATCGCGGGCGAGAGGCCCGAGATGTGATCGACATCCGGCTTGCCCGCCATGTCCAGGAACTGGCGCGCATAGGCCGACAGGCTTTCGACATAGCGCCGCTGCCCCTCGGCATAGATCGTGTCGAACGCCAAAGAGCTTTTCCCCGAGCCCGAAAGCCCGGTGATCACCGTCAGCTGATCGCGCGGGATGTCGACATCCACGCCTTTCAGATTGTGTTCGCGCGCACCGCGCACCGAAATGAATTTCTGGTCCATCGAGGCCCCCTGGGATGGGCGCAAGATAGGGCTTCGGCCCTGTTATTCCAACCCGAAAAAGTGAACGAAGGATGAACAATCGCAGCCGTGCCGAAAGATTCCGCAACGGCGGGGGGCTTTACAAATTCAAACTACAGAATATATATCCCGCATCCCCAACCCGAGGCCCGCCATGTCCTACGCCCCGCAACCCTCCCTGCCCGAAGTCATCGCCCGCGCCGCTCGTGGCGAAATCCTGCTGCTGGACGTGCGCGAAAGGGCCGAGCTTCTGGCCTCCGGCACAGCGAAAGGCGCGCTGCACATTCCGCTGGCGCTCTTGCCCCTGAGGGCCGATCCCAAGGCGCCGGATTTCGAGAAAGCCTTCACCACCAAGCCCATAGCCGTCTTCTGCGCGGCAGGCGCCCGGGCCGGACAGGCGGCGCAACTGCTGTCCTCCCTGGGACACCAGGCCTGGAACATCGGCGGTTTCGCGCAATGGGCGGCGGCGGGCGGGCCGGTCGTCAGGGTCTGAGCCGCCGCCGCGCCTGGGCCGCATGGATCGCAATCCCCAGCGCCGAAAAGCCCGCGAGAAACAGCACGAGGCCGGTCACACCGGCCCGTTGCATCAGGAAGGCCAGAAGCGGCGTCCCCGTCGTCGTGCCAAGGTTGCCAAGCTGCGCGATGGCCCCAGCGGCGCGGGCGCGATCCTCCGGCGCCGGGTTCAGCTGGGGAATCGCGGCGAAAGAGGCCCCCTGCACCAGGCCGAGCGCCCCGGCCAGGACCAGCGCCGGCCCCAGGGCCGCCGCGCTGCCCCAAAGCAGCCAGAGCCCAAGGCTCGCCACCAGGGCCAGGGCGAAGCCGGTCTGCACCTGCCGCACCGCCGAAATCCGCCCCAGAAGCCAGACGCCGAAGGTCAGGCTAAGGCCGATGGAAACCAGCGGCATCGCCACCGCCGCAAAGGGCCCGACCGTGCCCATCGCCGCGGGCACCAGCGTCAGCACCGCCACGTAAGTCACCGTATAGCAAACGAAACCCGTGGCCGGCGCCGCCACGAAGGGCGAGCGATAGATCGCCACATGCCCCGCCCAAAGCCCCTCGACCCGCGCCGTCCTTTGCACCGCATCCACCGGCATCAGCCGCCACAAGACCAGCGCGCAAGCCAGCATCCAGCCCGCATGCCACTGGAAAAGCCCTGCAATCCCATGAGCTTGCAAAATCCCCGGCCCGATCCAGGCCAAAACCGCATAGGTCAGGCCGAAAAAGCTGGACCACAGCGTCATCGCCGCCCCCTGCCGCGCCGGGGGGGCCGCCGCCGCAATCGCCGTGGGCCCCACCACCACGATGGCCAGATGCGAGACGCCCTCCGCCACCCGCATCGCGATCATCAGGGGGAACGGCGGCAAGAGGCTCTCGACCAGCGAGACCACGGCGCCCAGGACCAGCGCCGCCAGGATCGCCCGCCGCGCCCCCACCCGCGCCACGATCAGCCCCGCCGTCGTCCCGAAGACCAGCCCCCCCATGGCCACGACCGACACCATAAGCCCGGCCCCCACCCCGCCCCCGGCCTCGTCCTCGACCACCTCCGCGCCTCCGCCCGCAGCCCCCGCCCCCGCCGCGGCGACCTCCCCGTCCGGGCCCGCGGGCGCCTCTTCGGACGCCGCGGCCGCGGCCCCCGCCCCGGACGAGCCCA
>CAMFIX010000530.1 GCA_945952425.1 uncultured Pseudorhodobacter sp.
GCTCGGGCCTGCACCACATGGTTTACGAGGTCGTCGACAACGGCATCGACGAGGCGCTGGCCGGTCATGCGACCGAGGTCGTGGTGAAGATCCATGCCGACAGTTCGGTCTCGGTCCGCGACAATGGCCGCGGTATCCCGGTCGACATCCACGAGGAAGAGGGGGTCTCGGCGGCCGAGGTCATCATGACCCAGCTGCATGCGGGCGGAAAGTTTAACAACACCGACGATTCGGGCAATGCCTACAAGGTCTCGGGCGGGTTGCACGGCGTGGGCGTCTCGGTGGTGAACGCCCTGTCGGAATGGCTGGAGCTGACGGTCTGGCGCAACGATACCGAGTATCGCGCGCGCTTCGAGGATGGCGATTGCACGGTGCATGTCCATCCGGTGGGCGAGGCGCCGGGCCGCCGCGGCACCGAGGTGCGCTTTTTGGCCAGCGCCAAGACGACGCGGCCCGATGGCACCTTCTCGAACCTGGATTACCAGTTCAAGACGTTGGAAAACCGGCTGCGGGAACTCGCCTTCCTGAACTCCGGCGTGCGCATCATCCTGGAGGACGAGCGCCCCGCCGAGCCTTTGCATGTGGAGCTCTATTACGACGGCGGTGTGCGCGAGTTCGTCAAGTATCTTGACCGCTCCAAGCATGCCGTGATGCCCGAACCGATCTATATGATCGGCGAAAAGAACGGCATCGGCGTGGAAGTCGCCATGTGGTGGAACGACAGCTACCACGAGACGGTCCTGCCCTTCACCAACAACATCCCCCAGCGCGACGGCGGCACGCACCTCGCGGGCTTTCGCGGCGCGCGGACGATCAACTCTTATGCCCAGACCTCGGGCATCGCCAAGCGCGAGAAGGTGGATTTCACCGGCGACGACGCGCGCGAGGGGCTGACCTGCGTTCTGTCGGTCAAGGTGCCGGACCCGAAATTCTCCAGCCAGACCAAGGACAAGCTGGTCTCCTCCGAGGTGCGTCCGGCGGTCGAGAACCTGGTGAACGAAAAACTGGCGGAGTGGTTCGAAGAGAATCCCGGCCCGGCCAAGCTGATCGTCGGCAAGATCATCGAGGCGGCTTTGGCGCGCGAAGCTGCGCGGAAGGCGCGCGAGATGACGCGGCGCAAGACGGCGATGGATGTGAACTTCCTTGCGGGCAAGCTCAAGGATTGCTCGGAGAAAGACCCCGCCAAGTCGGAAATCTTCCTGGTCGAGGGGGACTCCGCCGGTGGCAGCGCCCAGACCGGCCGCGACCGCAAGAACCAGGCCATCCTGCCCCTGAAAGGCAAGATCCTGAACGTCGAACGCGCCCGGTTCGACAAGATGCTGGGCAGCCAGGAGATCGGCAACCTGGTCATGGCCTTGGGCACCGGCATCGGCCGCGACGAGTTCGACATCGGCAAGCTGCGCTATCACAAGGTGGTCATCATGACCGACGCCGACGTCGATGGCGCCCATATCCGCACGCTGCTGCTGACCTTCTTCTTCCGCCAGATGCCGCAGCTGATCGAGGGCGGGTATCTTTATATCGCCCAACCGCCGCTTTACAAGGTTTCTCGCGGGAAATCAGAGGTTTACCTGAAAGACCAGGTCTCGCTGGACGATTACCTGATCGAGCAGGGCGTGGAGGGAGCCGTGCTGCGGCTGGCGACCGGCGAAGAGATCGCCGGGGCCGACCTGCGCCGCGTGCTGGAAGGCGCCCGCGCCTTCCGCAAGGTGCTGGAGGCCTTCCCGACGCATTATCCCCGCGCCATCCTCGAACAGGCGGCGCTGGCGGGTGCATTCGACGCGGGCCGCGCCGATGCCGATCTGCAGGCCGTGGCGACCACGGTCGCCCACCGGCTGGACCTTGTGGCCCCCGAGTTCGAGAAGGGCTGGCAGGGGCGGATCACGCAAGACCACGGCATCCGCCTGTCCCGCATCCTCCGCGGGGTCGAGGAGCTGCGGACGCTGGACGGCGCCGTCCTGCGCTCGGGCGAGGCGCGGCGTTTGGCCAGCGTCTCGGCGCCCAACCGCGAGGTCTATGCCGCCCCCGCGCGCCTCGTGCGCAAGGACCGCGAGAACCCGGTGCATGGGCCCTTGGACCTGCTGAAAGCGGTGCTCTCCGAAGGCGAAAAGGGCCTGACCCTGCAGCGCTACAAGGGTCTGGGCGAGATGAACCCGGAACAGCTCTGGGAAACTACGCTCGACCCCGAGGCGCGGGTGCTGCTGCAGGTGAAGGTCGACGACATCGCCGAGGCCGACGACATCTTCACCAAGCTGATGGGCGATGTGGTGGAGCCGCGGCGCGAGTTCATCCAGGCCAATGCGCTGTCCGTGGAAAACCTCGACGCCTGACCGGGGCGGCGGGGTGAACCCCGCCCTACGGAATTGGCTCGCAACGGCGCCTTGAAAGGTAGGGCGGGGTTCACCCCGCCACGCGCCTATAGCGGCAGAAACCACAAGGCGAGGAAAGCCGACTCGCCCGCCCGCATCGCATGGGTGATGCCGGGCGGGTTGTAGATGAACCCGTCCAGCCCCGGGTCCGTCCAATCCATCCCCTCGTTCCACCATTCACCCGCTGTCAAAGGCAGGTAGACCTCCGCCGGCGGGTGGTTGTGATTGGGGTAAAGCGTGCCCGGCGCCATCACCGTCGCGCCCAGCCACAGATCCTCCCGCGCCTCCAGCCCGCCCGGCCCCAGCACCATCGCATTGGCATGGGCGGGGT
>CAMFIX010000531.1 GCA_945952425.1 uncultured Pseudorhodobacter sp.
GGCCGATAGGCGGTCCCGTGGGGCTCTTGAGAGGGGCAAACAGCGAGCCGGTCGGCGGCTTTACCGGGGTGCGCGGCGCGCCGGCCGGGCCGGTGAGCGCCCAGCCCAAGCCGCAGGCGCAACCGCTTGCGCCGCACTCCTTCCCCGCCCGCGACGTGCCAGAGGCCGACCAGCGGCTCGCCACCCGCCTGCTGCGCGAAGGCGCCATCGCCCCCCATGCCTTGCTGCAGGCGCTGGCCCGCCTCTCCGAACGCCCCGGCGGGCGCCTCGTCGATCTGCTGCTGGAGCAGGGCCTCAGCGACGAGACCGCGCTTTTCGCCGCCCTGCAGCGCCACACCGGCATCGGGCCGGCCGATGCCGTGCTGACCCCCGATCCGCGCCTTTTGGACAAGCTGGATGCGGGCTTTTGCCTGGCCGAGCGCATCCTTCCCCTGCGCCAGGTGGGCGAAGCCGTCCTGGTCGCCGCCGCCGATCCCGAAAGCTTCGCCCGCCTCGCCCCGCGGCTGAGCGCCGCTTTCGGCGCCGTCCTGCCGAGCCTCGCCCCCGCCGCCCGGATCGAGGCCGCAATCCTCGCCGCCCGCGGCCCCGCGCTCGCCCATTCGGCCGAGACGATGGTGCCCGTGGGCGACAGCTGCCGCAACTACCGCAAGGCCAGCACCACCACCCTGCGCTGCATGGCCGGCTGCGGCATCGCGGCCCTGGTCTTCGCCCAACCGATCCTCGCCACCCTGACGCTCTGGGCGATCTTCACGCTGGTCGTGGCGACGGCGATGAAGCTTGCGGCCTTCACCGCCTCGCTGAAGCCGGTGCAGCGGGGCGAGGGCGCGACGCTCGCCCGCCTGCCCGTCGTCTCGGTCATGGTGGCGCTCTACCGCGAAAGCGACATCGCCTCCCGGCTGGTGGCGCGGCTGGGCAAGCTGGATTACCCCCGGGAATTGCTGGACATCTGCCTCGTCGTCGAGGAAGAGGACCAGATGACCCGCAAGGCGCTGGCGCGCGCCGACCTGCCGGGCTGGATGCGCGTCGTCGTCGTGCCGGGCGGCCGCGTCAAGACCAAGCCCCGCGCGCTGAACCATGGGCTGACGCAATGCCGCGGCTCGATCATCGGGGTCTATGACGCCGAGGATGCGCCCGACCCGCAGCAGATCCGCCGCGTCGTCGCCCATTTCGCCAATGCGCGCCCCGAAGTCGCCTGCCTGCAAGGCGCGCTCGACTTCTACAATCCCGGCAAGAACTGGCTCGCCCGCTGTTTCACCATCGAATATGCCGGCTGGTTCCGCGTGATCCTGCCGGGGCTGGAGAAGCTCGGGATGCCCCTGCCGCTCGGTGGCACGACCCTGTTCTTCCGCCACGAGATCCTGGAACGGCTGGGCGGCTGGGATGCCTGGAACGTGACCGAAGACGCCGACCTCGGCATGCGCCTGGCGCGGCGCGGCTATCGCACCGAGATCCTCGCCTCGACCACGCTGGAAGAAGCCAATTGCCATGGGGTGGCCTGGGTCAAGCAACGTTCGCGCTGGATCAAGGGCTATATGATGACCTGGATCACCCATATGCGCCAACCGCGGCTCTTGTATCGCGAGCTGGGGTTCAAGGCTTTCCTCGGCTTCCAGGTGCTGTTCCTCGGCTCGCTGAGCCAGGCCCTGTTCGCGCCGCTCCTGTGGGGCATGTGGGGGCTGATGTTCGGCCTGCCCCATCCGCTGACGCAATTCGTCGGGCCCCAGGGCATGCAGGTGCTGACCGCGGTCTTCATGGCTTGCGAGGTTCTGAACATCGGCATCGGCGTCCTGGGGCTGAAACGGTCGGGGCAGAAGCTTTCCGCCTTCTGGGTGCCGACGCTCAGCGCCTATTTCCCGCTGCAGACCTTCGCCGCCTACAAGGCCTTCTGGGAGATGCTGCACAAGCCCTTCTACTGGGACAAGACGACGCACGGCGCGTTCCACTGAGAAGCGATTTTTCGCAGAAAAATCGGCGCGCAGATCGCGATTTTTCGCAGAAAAATCGACCAGAAAAATCGACCGGGGGCCCCGCTGTTTTTCTGCGAAAAACCTCCTCAGCGCAGCTTCAGCTCGCCCGCATCCACCCGCAACCGCGTCTCGTAAGCCTTGGAGATATGCGTCTTCAGCGCCTGGTAAGCCGCCTCGCCATCCCGCGCCTCGATCGCCGCCACGATCCGGTCATGTTCGGCAATCGCCACCCCGTCGCGCCCCTCGGCGGCAAACGACGTCGTGGCCATCAGCGCCATCGACCGATGCACCAAGTCCAGCTGCTGCACCAAAAAGCGGTTGTGGCTCGCCAGGTGGATCAGCCGGTGAAAGCGCTTGTTGGCCCGGCTCAGCTCGCGCGGATCGCCGCCGATCTTGGCCCGGTCCTCCTCGACCATCGAGCGCAGAACCCGCATCTCCTCCTCGGTCGCATGCCGCGCCGCAAGCCGTGCCGCCAGCCCCTCCAACTCGGTCCGCACCGCATACAACTCCGCCAGCTGGTTGTGATCCAGCGAGGCCACGATCAGGCTGCGGCCATCGCGGGTGACCATGGCTTGCGTCTCCAGCCGCTGCAGGGCCTCGCGCACGGGGGTGCGGCTGACGCCGAACCTCTCGGCCAGCTCCGATTCCCCCAGCCGGCCGCCCGGGTGATACAGCCCCCCCTCGATCGCCTCGAGGATCACCCCCTAGGCCACCTTACCC
>CAMFIX010000532.1 GCA_945952425.1 uncultured Pseudorhodobacter sp.
GACCAGCCCCAGGATAAGCGCCAGGATGACGAAAGCCAGCTGCGCCGCGCCCCCCGCATTGTCCGAGTTCAGCCAGGTCGAGAAGACCCCCGTCGTCAGCGTCTGCACCGCGAAATGCTGCACCGCGCCGAAATCGGCCAGGGTCTCCATCAGGACCAGCGCCAGACCCGCTGCGATGGCAGGCCGGGCAAGCGGCAGGCCCACCCGCCAGAACAGCCCGAAGGGCGAGGCGCCAAGCGCGCGGGCGACTTCGTAGCTCGCCCCCGATTGCTCGCGGAAAGCGGCGCGGGCCAAGAGGTAGACATAAGGGTAATAGGCCGATCCCAGCACCAGGATCGCAAATCCCATCGAGCGGATCTCGGGGAAGACATAGTCGCGCGCCGATTTCCACCCGGTCACGGCGCGCAAAGCCACCTGCAGCGGCCCCGCGTAATCCAGGAAATCGACCAGCGCATAGGCGCCGATATAGGCCGGGATCGCCAGCGGAAACAGCATCGCCCGGTCCAGCCAGCGGCTGCCCGGAAAGCGGTACATGGTCAAAAGCCAGGCCGCCCCGGTGCCCACGGCGCAAGCAAGCGCCCCCACCCCCGCGCCAAGCACGGCCGTGTTCCACAGATACCGCGGCAGGACGGTTGAAACCAGATGCGGCCAGATGTTCTCGGTCGGATGCAGCGCCATCCAGAAGACCGACAGCACCGGCACCACGACCACCGCCGTGATCGCCAGCGCCAAGAAGCTCCACCCGTCCGGGCGCCAGAAGGGTCGTGCTTGGATCTTTTGCCGGGCCATGCGCCGAGGGACTAGCGGAAAGAGGTTCCCCTGTCCAGAAAAGCCCGTATATATGCCAGTCATTCGGGCCGCAGAGACGGCCCCCGGGGCAAAACATCAGGCAGGGGCTCGGCATGCGGATCGTCTATCACCTCGGGGCGCATTGCACCGACGAGGAGCGGCTGTTGCGCTGTCTTCTGAAAAACCGCGGGGTGCTGGGGCAACAGGGCATCGTCGTGCCGGGCCCGACGCGCTATCGCAACCTCTTGCGCGACACCGCCATCGCGCTGAAGGGCCAACCCGCCACGGTCGAAACCCAGGCCCTGGTGCTGGAGCAGATCATGGAAGAAGACCGCGCCGAGCGGCTGGTTCTTTCGTGGGAGAATTTCCTGGCCTTCATCCCCTGGGCGGTGGACGGCGCCCTTTACCCCTCGGCCGGGCCCCGCACCCGCGCCTTCGCCCAGGTCTTCCCCGAGATCGAGGCCGAATTCCATATCGCCATCCGCAACCCGGCGAGCTTTCTGCCGCAGGTCTTTCACAAGCAGAAGGGCATCAAGGGCGGCAAGCCGACCTATGAGGCCTTTACCGCGGGCCTGGATATCTTCGACCTGCGCTGGTCGGATGTGATCGAGCGGATACAGGAGGCCAACCCCGACAGCGCCATCACCGTCTGGTGCGACGAGGACACGCCGCTGATCTGGCCCGAGGTCTTGCAGGCCGTCGCGGGCTATGCGCCGGGCACCGAGATCGAGGACGAGGGCGCGCTCCTGGCCGAGGTGATGAGCGAAGAGGGTCTCGCCCGGATGAAGGCCTATGTCGAAACCCATCCGGTGACGACGGTGGCCGGGCGGCGCAAGATGGTCTCGGCCTTCCTCGACCGCTTTGCCCTGCCCCACAAGGTCAGCCATGACATCGAGATGGAAGGCTGGACGGAAGGCACGGTCGAGGCGCTGACCGAGGGCTATCTGGAAGACGTGGCCTATATCGCGGGCCTGCCGGGCGTGACGCTGATCCGGCCGTAAGAAGATTTTTCGCCGAAAAATCGGGATGCAATTTTTCGGCGAAAAATTGGGGCTCAGGCCATGCCGAGCGCGGCCTTGTAGACTTCGAGCACGGCTTCTTCCTCGGCCAGCTCGTCGGGCTTTTTCTTCCGCAAAGCCAAAATCTTGCGCAGGGCCTTGGTGTCGTAGCCGCGGCCCTTGGCCTCGGCCATCGTCTCCTTGATCTGCTCGGCGATGTCCTTCTTTTCGGCTTCCAGTTGCTCGACGCGCTCGATGAACTGGCGCAGCTCGTCGGCGGTGACGGAATAGGGATCGTTCGACATGGTCTCGCCTCTGGTCATGGGTCAGGTTGGCAGCTATAGCGCGGGGGGCGGAAGGTGCAAGGGGAGAGGGCGATGCAGGCGATGATCTGGGCGGGCGCGCTGGTGACCTTGTGCGGCGTCGCGGGGCTGGTGCAATGCGGGCGGATGTCGTTGCGCGCCAAGGGGCTGGAGGAAGCCGAGGCGCGGGCGCTGATGGCCCGCGTGGTGCAGCTGAACCTTCTGGCAATGGGCGGGGCGGTCATCGGGTTGATGCTGGTCGTCGCCGGGATATTCCTGCGTTAACTGCCGAACTTCCCGCCCTCGGCCACCAGCCGGTCGATCAGGGGGGCGACGGCAAAGACCGGCGCGGGGCCGAGTTTGCGCAGGTCCGCACGCAGAACCAGCACGCCGCGGCGGTCGGCCTGGTACATCGGCCCCCCCATCCAGCGCGGCATCAGGCCGGAGAGAACGGCGATGGCGTCGATGTCGGCGGCACGCCGGGCCCGGCCGTCCTCCAGCATCCGCGCGCCCTCGGCGGCAAGCGCAGACATCACCGCGCGCAGAACCGCGGCGCCCTGCGGCGGCATCGCGGG
>CAMFIX010000533.1 GCA_945952425.1 uncultured Pseudorhodobacter sp.
AAAGGCACCGGCTCCCTCCTTTCCTCTCTTTTCTAATTATTCTGGGGGGGGGGGTGGGGGGGGGGCGCCCCCCCCCCCCCCCCCCACAAGAGGTCAGCCAGCGACCGCTTCCCGCGCCTCAAGCATCGCCATGACATGGGCGATCTCGTCCCAGGCCGTGCGCGCCATGGACCGGAAGACGAGGATCAGCACGCCCGCCGCGTCGCGCGTCAGGACGGCGTTCATGTGCCCAAGCGGCGTGCGCAGGCAGGTGCCTTGGGTCAGCGTCCGGGGGTCGATGGGGAAAAGCCGGGCCAGGACGGGCTCCACCGCGCCCGTCAGGCGCAATCCCGCCCAGCCGCCGCTTTGGTCGGTCGTGGCGGCGAGGCCTGCCAGCTCGGGCGGGGTGCCCAGAAGGAACGCCTGTTCCGGCCCCGTCCAAAGGAGGTTGCCCTCGCGCCGGTTCGGCTCCGGAAAGCCGCCGAGCGCGCTTGCGACCGCGGCCTTCTTGCCGGGGAAGCAGGCGATGGAAGTGATCGGGCCCAGCGGCTCTTCCGACAAGGTGGCGCCGGCACGGGTCAGGGGTTTCACCCCCTGCAAGGCGGATTTGGCGAAAAGTTCACGCACGGAGTTTCTCTCCCTTCGGATCGAGGAAGACCGGATCGGTCACTTCGCACAAGACATCCAGCTTGCGCATGTGATCGACCAGGCGCACTTGGCTCCCATGCCGCGCCCGCCCGTCCTTGAGGAAGGCGAGCCCGAGCCAGCTGCCCAAGGTCGGCGACCAGCAGACCGAGGTGACGTAACCCTGGTCGTTCTCGCGCTCGACCCGGGCGCCGGGGGTGAAGAGATGGCCGCCCGAGGCGATCTCGGTCTGGGTCAGCGGGCGCAGGCCCACGAGTTGCTCGCGCTCCGGCCCGTTTAGCCCGGGGCGTTGGCTTTGCGCCTTGCCGATGCAATCCTTCTTGGCCGAGACCATCTTGGCCATACCGATGTCGAAGGCGGTCGTCCGGCCGTGGATCTCGGCATGGGTGATGAAGCCCTTCTCGATTCGCAGGACATTCAGCGCCTCCATCCCGTAAAGCCCGCCGCCCAGGGTCTCCGCCTTGGCGGTCAGGTCGCGGAAGAGCGCCTCGCCGTAAGGCGTCGGCACGGCGATTTCATAGCCCTCTTCGCCCGAGAAGCTGATGCGGAAGAGCCGCGCCTTCACGCCCTCGATCGCGACCTCGCCGCAGGACATGAAGGGGAAGTCGCCAAGCGGCGCGTCGATCAGCGCGTTCAAGAGCATCTTCGACATCGGCCCGGCGACGGCGAATTGCGCCCAGGATTCCGTGACCGAGATGAAGCGGACCTCCCAGTCGGGGCAATAGGCCTGGTGGACGAAGTCCAGATGCCGCATGACCTGCCCCGCGGCGGCGGTGGTCGTGGTCATCAGGAAGTGGTTTTCCCCCAGCCGCGCGGTCGTGCCGTCGTCCATGACGAAGCCGTCTTCGCGCAGCATCAGCCCATAGCGGACGCGGCCCACGGGCAGGTTGGAAAAGGTGTTGGTATAGACCAGGTCCAGGAACCGCGCCGCATCTGCGCCTTGGATGTCGATCTTGCCCAGCGTCGAGACATCCGTCACCCCCACCGCGCTGCGCACCATCAGCACTTCGCGGTTGCAGGCGGTGCGCCAGTCGCTCTCTCCCGGCTTGGGGAAATACGAAGGCCGATACCAGAGCCCGGCCTCGATCATCGGCGCGCCGCGGTCGCGGGAGGCCTGGTCGGAGGTCAGGAAGCGCTGCGGCGCGAAGCCCGCGCCCTGCCCGCCCGCACCCAGAACCCCGATCGACACCGGCGCGAAAGGCGCGCGGAAGGTCGTCGTGCCGGTCTCGGGGATCGAGCGCCCCGTCGCATCGGCCAGCACCGCCAGCGCCGCAACGTTGGAGTTCTTGCCCTGGTCCGGCGCCATGCCCTGCGTCGTATAGCGCTTCATGTGCTCGACCGAGGTATAGCCCTCTTGCGCGGAAAGCTTCACATCCTTGACCGTCACGTCATTGGCGAAATCGAGCCAGGCGCGGCCCTTGCCCGGGATCTGCCACAGCGGCGCGATCTTGACGGGCGCGTCTTCGGCCTGCGGCAGGTCGGGGCTCTTCGGCGTCAAGCCCAGCGCGCCCAGCGCCGCCTCGCCCGCCGCCCGGCCCTCCGACAGGGCGGCATGGGTGGAAAACGCGCCATTCGCCGCCCCTGCCGCATGGAGCCCCGGCACCATGCCCGGACGCGGCACGAAGGCCGCGATATCCTCGCGCCACTGCGGCCTTGCGTTCTGGTGGCAGGCCAGCGCCAGGGTCGGGTTCCAGCCGCCCGAGACCAGGAGGCAATCCGTCTCGATCTGGAAATCGCCGCCGTGATGGCTGCCCGAGATCGCCTTCAGCGCGTGGCGACCGGCGGTGTCGGTGATGCGGGCGTTCAGGTGGACGGGGAAGTCCTCCAGCGTGCTGGCATCGGGGCGGCTGTCGAGCAAGGCCACGACATTGACCCCTTCGGCCTTCAGCTGGCGGGCGACGGTGCGGGCGTGGTCGTTGGTGGCGAACAGCGTGACCTTTTGGCCGGGAGAGCCGCCATAGCGGTGCAGATAGCTCTGCCCCGCCGAGGCCAGCATGATGCCGGGGCGGTCGTTGTTGGCGAACACCATGTGGCGC
>CAMFIX010000534.1 GCA_945952425.1 uncultured Pseudorhodobacter sp.
GAGATCATGCCTAGTCTCGTGGGCTCGGAGATGTGTATAAGAGACAGCGCGGAGAGGCGCCCCTGCCGCTCTGGCTGCGCGCCCTGGCGGTCTGGGCGCTAGGCCTCGTGCTCGCCGTGCCGATCATCGCCGCCCTGGCCTGGCTGCGGGTGCTTTACCCTTGGGCCTTTCCGCCCTGCGCCTGGATCGCCTGCTGACTAACCGAAAAGCTCGCGCGCGAATTCCAAAGCGGAAACAAGGGCATCCACCTCGTCCTTCGTGTTGTAAAGCCCGAAGGAGGCGCGGCATGTCGCCCCCACCCCGAAATGCTGCAAGAGGGGCATGGCGCAATGCGTGCCCGCCCGCACCGCGATGCCGCGCTTGTCCAGGATGGTCGAAATGTCATGCGCATGGGCCGCGCCTTGCATGGTGAAGGAGAAAATCGCCCCCTTGCCCGCCGAATTGCCCTGCACATTCAACCAGTTGAGCCCGCCGAGCCGCGCCCGCGCATAATCCCGCAGGCTGCGTTCATGCGCGGCCACATTCTCCATCCCCAGGCTTTGCAGATAGTCCAAAGCCACGCCAAGCCCGATCTGCTGCACGATGCCGGGCGTCCCGGCCTCGAACTTCATCGGAGGGTCGTTCCAGGTGATGGCGTCGCGCGTGACTTCGCGGATCATATCGCCGCCGCCGAGGAAGGGGCGCATCTGCTCCATCCTCTCACGACGGATGAAGATCGCCCCGGAACCGCTTGGCCCATATAGCTTATGTCCGGTGACGGCATAGAAGTCCGCCCCGATCTCGGCCATGTTCACCGGCATATGCACCGCCGCCTGCGAGCCGTCGACCAGCACCGCAACGCCCTTCTCCCGCGCGCCCTTGCAGATGGTCGCGACATCGACCACCGTGCCCGTCACGTTCGACATATGGGTGACGGCGACCAGCTTCGTCCGCGGCCCGATCGCCGCCAGCACGGCTTGCGGGTCAAGGTCACCATTGGCGTCGCACTCCACCCATTTCAGCACAACCCCTTGTCTTTCCCGCAGAAAATGCCAGGGGACGATATTGGCGTGATGCTCCAGAACGCTGAGCACGATCTCGTCGCCCGCCTGCAACCGCGGCGCAGCCCAGGCATAGGAGACCAAGTTGATCCCCTCGGTCGAGCCGGTGGTGAAGACGATCTCCTCCTCCGAGGCCCCCAAAAACCGCGCGAGCTTGGCGCGCACGCTTTCATAAGCCTCGGTCGCGAGGGTGGACAGCGTGTGCAACCCCCGGTGAACATTGGCATATTCCTCGCGATAGACGCGATTCATTGCCTCGATCACCGCTTCGGGCTTTTGCGCCGAGGCGCCGTTGTCCAGGTAAACCAGAGGCCGCCCGTTCACGTGCCGGTTGAGGATCGGAAAGTCCGCGCGGATTTTTGCGACGTCATACATTCTGCACCGGAAGCGTCAGGGCCATCAGCAGCCCAAGGAGGAAACCCAGGGCGAACATCGTGAGAAGAATGCCCCCCAAGACCTTGCCAACAGAGGAAAATCCGTGAAGGGCGGCGGTGAAGTGGCTGAGCAGGAAGAAGTAGGAAAACAGCGAAAACAGCGCGACCGGCAAGGCGAGGATCGGCAGGACGAGGCTGAGGACGATCTGCACCGCCTGCAAGCCCGCCAGGATCATCTGCGCCCAGGCCAGCAGCACCATCGCCCCCGTCACATCGCCATGGCCGCCGAACGCCTTGCCGATCTTGGCCATCAGCACCGCGCCGAAGACCATCGCCGCCCATTGAAAGGCCGCCAGCGCCAGGGGCGTTCTGGCGATCTCGCCCAGCATCGGGTCGGCCAAGGGCACGAAAAGCATCGGCACGACGGTGACCAGGACCCAAAGCGTCGCGGCGAGGGCCATGGCGCCCATCGCCTGGCCGCGGGTCAGGCCAAGCGCCAGGATGCGCCGGGCCATGGCTTGCGGCTGGTCATAGGTCTGCCGCACCAGGGACAGGAAATCGGCCGTCATGCGCTTTCGACCTCTCTGAGCATCACGCTGTAAAACCCCAGGAACACGACGAAAACCAGCAATCCCAGGACCGGCACCGCGGGGCTTTCCCCCGCCATCCCCCGCACCAGGCCGAAGAGCAACAGCACGGGCGAGGTGGTGACCAGCGCCCAGAACAGCGCAAGCCTGCCGTGGTAAAAGCTGCCCTTGCCCCCCATCAGCCGCGCGACCAGGTGGCCAAGCGCGGCCAAAGCATAGAAGAACGGCACCGCGACCAGCGCGCCGAAACAGGCGGCCAGCAGGTAGGGCGGCAGAGGCTTGGCCTCCAGTGCCGCCTGGCGAGCCAGGGCGGGCGCAGTAGAGACGACCGCCAAGAGCAGGAAAACAAAGAGGAATGTGAAAAGAAAGGGCTCCGAACGCCCCCGTGCAAGGTGCCGACGGACGACCGCCCGCGGGCGCCGCCAGCTTTCGAGGATGTCGGAGGTCAGCGCCATCTCAGCCTTCGTGCCGTTCGAGCCAGGCCTCCAGCCGCGCGCGGATATCCTCGGCGATGGCCTCGTCGGCGATCTCCTGGATCGCCTCGGCGAGGAAGGCCAGGATCAAGAGCGACTGCGCCTTGCGCTTGGGCACCCCGCGCGAGCGCAGGTAATAGAGCGCCGTGTCGTCGATGGCGCCCGAGGTCGAGCCGTGGC
>CAMFIX010000535.1 GCA_945952425.1 uncultured Pseudorhodobacter sp.
GCGTGATCATCCCGAAGGTCACCGCGCCGGAACCGATCACGAACGCCGTGTCCCCAAAGAACAGAAGGGCCGACGTCTTGGCCTCGATTTCGGCTTTGCGGATGGATTCCGACTGCGAATAGGCCAGTTTCAGCGCGCGGTAGATCGACAGCGTGCCCAGCGTCACGATGAAGGGCGGCAGTTTCATCTTGGAAACCAGCACGCCGTTGAACAGCCCCATGAGCCCGCCGAGCACCAGCCCGATCCCCACCGCCAGGGGCAGGAACAGCCCCGGCTGGTCGGCCACGGCCGGGTTGACCGCCAGGTTGCCGATGACCAGCGAGGTCAGGACCAGCATCTCGCCCACCGAAAGGTCGATGCCTGCGGTGAGGATGACGATGGTCTGCGCCAGCGCGACGAAGCCCGTCACGGTCATCTGCTGCAGCACGGTCGACAGCGCGCCCATGCCGAGGAACCGGCTGTTCACCGCCCCGAAGGCCAGGACCGAGACGATCAGCACCGCGGCCGGGATCATCGTCGGATAGCTGCGCAGAAAGCCCTTCAGCTTGGCGATGAAGGTCTCGTCGTCGCGGTCGAACTGGGCGACCTGCTTGTCGGCCTGGTCGAGCTTGGCCTCGAAATCGGAAATCGTCTTGGTCGGCGTTTCTGGATTGCTCATCGCGTCAGGTGCTCCCCCCCGGTGCCCCCCGGGATGTTTCACCCCGGTATGAAGAAGGGCGAGAGTAACCTCGCCCTTCCGCTAATCAAGTCAGGCAGGCTGACTTAGCCCCAGCAGAGTTCGGTGCCCTTGGCCGAGTCGATGGACTCGACGCCCTTGACCGGCTTGTCGGTGACGAGGTTGACCCCGGTGTTGAAGAAGGTCAGCCCGTCGGAGGCCTTGGGCTTGGTGCCGTCCTTGGCGAAGGCCACGATGGCCTCGATCCCCTTGGACGCCATCAAGAGCGGGTATTGCTGCGAGGTCGCGCCGATCACGCCGGCCTTGACGTTCTTGACGCCCGGGCAGCCGCCGTCGACCGAAACGATCAGGGCCTGCTTTTCCTTGCCGGCCGCCTTCAGGGCCTGGAAGGCGCCTTCGGCCGCGGGCTCGTTGATCGTGTAGACCACGTTGATGTCGGGGTCTTTGGCGAGCAGGGTTTCCATCGCCTTCTGGCCGCCGGCCGGGCTGGCTTCGGAGGATTCATGCCCGATCACGCGGGGATCTTTTTCCGAGCCCAGAACCTTGCCGTCGGGCACTTCGATGCCGAAGCCCTTCAGGAAGCCCGTGTCGCGCAGCACGTCGACCGAGATGTTGTCCTTGTTGATGTCCAGCATCGCGATCTTGGCGGTCTTGGCACCGTCGCCCATCGTGGCGGCCGCCCATTGGCCGATCAGGATGCCGGCCTGGAAGTTGTCGGTCGCGAAGGTCATGTCCTGCGCGTCCTTGTCGCCGAGCGGCGTATCCAGCGAGATGACCAGGATACCGGCATCGCGGGCCTTCTTCAGCGCCGGGCCGACCGAGTCGTTCGAGGGCGTGATCAGAATCCCCTTGGCGCCGGCGGTCACGCAGTTTTCGATGGCGGTGATCTGCGGGGCGGCGTCGCCGTCCTTTTCACCGGCATAGGCCTGGAAATCCAGACCCGCATCCTTGGCGGCCTTCTCGGCGCCTTCCTTCATCTTCACGAAGAACGGGTTGGTGTTGTTCTTGGTGATCAGGCAAGCCAGGTCGGCAGCCGAGGCCGAGCCCGCAACCAAAGCCAAGGCAGCAGCGCCCAGAAGAGCGGCTTTGAACGTCATGGATATTCCTCCCAAGGAATGTGGACGTGTCGTCCGGTTTTATCCCGGGGGCGTCTCCTCTCCCCCGGCGATGGCGGCAGGAAAGCCGATTCCCCCGGCCCCGTCAAGATAAATAAATCAGTGTGATTTATTATTGACAGCCGGGCGGCGCGGTCGCAGTCTGGCCCGAGGTCCGCGAGGAGGCGGGCCTTTCCGCCAGAGGATCGCGATGCTGATCGGACTTCCGCCCATCCTGGGGCCAGAGCTGCTGTTCACGCTGCGGTCGATGGGCCATGGCGACGAGATTGCGCTGGTCGATGCGAATTACCCCGCGCAGGAACACGCCCGCAGGCTGGTGCGCGCCGATGGGCATGGGGTTCTGGTGCTGGTCCGCGCGGTGCTGGCGGTGATGCCGCTGGACCGCGCCGTGCCCCATGCGGTGATGCGGGCGGCGCTGAACAACGACCCCGCGCAGGCAGGCGATTTCCACCGCGCCTTCGATGCGGCGGTGGCCGAGCTGGCGCCCGGCCATGTCGTCCAGCCCCTCGGCGGCGATGCGCTATACCCCCGCATCCGGGCGGCGCATACGATCGTCGCCACGACGGAATCTGCCTTGTTTGCCAATGTGATCCTGCGTAAAGGCGTCATCGGCGCGGATGGAAGACCGGCCTGAGGCAAAATGCAGAACAGCCCCGACATCGCCGAAAGACCCGAGGCACCGCGCGGCACCAACCAAAGCGGCATGCGCGCCTATAACGAGCGGCTGGTCCTGACCCTGGTGCGCGAACATGGCGCGCTGGCCAAGTCGGATATCGCGCGGCGGACCGCGCCTGCCGCGCAGCCCGCCCGCGTCCCCCCACGCGCGCTCCCCCCGGCCCGCCTGCCCCGCCGAGCGCCGCC
>CAMFIX010000536.1 GCA_945952425.1 uncultured Pseudorhodobacter sp.
ACCTCGCCCAAGCCGCGAAAGTGGCGGCGAATGGCATCTTCCGCAACGCGGGGCAGGTCTGTGTCGCGGGCTCTCGGCTGCTGGTCGAGGCCTCGGTGGCGGAACGGTTCACGGCACTTCTGGCCGAGGCGACGGCGAAGATGCAGCCCGGCAATCCGCTGGACCTGGCCACGCAAATCGGCGCGGTCAACTCCGCCCGGCAGCTGGCCGGAAATCTGCGCTTTGTTGCGGATGCCCGGGCCGAGGGCGGAGAGGTCGTCCTTGGCGGCACCCAGGTGCTGCAGGAAACCGGCGGCTGGTATATGGCGCCCACCATCGTGACGGGGGTCAAGCCCACGCATCGGCTGTTCCGCGAAGAGGTCTTCGGGCCGGTCGTCTCGGTCACGACGTTTGAAACCGAAGCCGAGGCTTTGGCCCTGGCCAACGGCACCGATTATGGCCTGGCCTCGGCGGTCTGGACCGGCAGTCTCTCGCGCGCGCATCGGATGGTGCGGGGCATCAGGGCGGGGGTCGTGCATGTGAACACCTATGGCGGGGCGGATGGGACCGTGCCTTTGGGAGGCCACCGGCAATCGGGCAACGGGCATGACAAGTCCTTGCACGCCTTGGAGAAATACACCGACCTCAAGACCGCCTGGATCGCGCTATGACGACGATTCTGGTGGCGGGCACCTATGACACAAAGGGCGACGAGCTGGCCTACCTCGCGCAGGTGATCCGCGGGCAGGGGGGAGACGTCCTGACGATGGATGTCTCGGTCCTGGGCGATCCGAAGGCCCCGGTCGACATCACGAAACATCAGGTGGCCGAGGCGGGCGGCGCCTCGATCGCCGAGGCCGTGGGTGGCGAGGATGAGAACCTCGCCATGCAGATCATGGGGCGCGGGGCGGCGGCGCTGGCTGCGCGCCTGCAGGCTGAGGGCCGCATCCAGGGCGCGCTGGTCCTGGGCGGCACGATGGGGACGGATCTCGCGCTGGACCTTGTGTCCGCGCTGCCCTTGGGGGTGCCGAAGTATATCGTCTCGACCGTCAGCTTCTCGCCCATGCTGCCGCCCGAAAGGCTGCCCGCAGATGTGCAGATGATCCTCTGGGCCGGTGGGCTTTACGGGTTGAACGCGATCTGCAAGGCCTCGCTGGCGCAGGCCGCGGGGGCGGTCTTGGGCGCCGCACGGGCGGTCGAGCCGCCCAAGCCGGGGCGGCTGATCGGCATGACCTCCTTCGGCAAGACGGTCCTGCGCTACATGGTCGCCCTGAAACCGGCCTTGGAGGCGCGGGGCTTCGAGGTCGCGGTGTTCCACGCCACCGGCATGGGCGGCCGCGCGTTTGAAAGCCTCGCCGCCGAGGGCGCCTTCGCCGCGGTGATGGATTTCGCGCCGCAGGAGATCGGCAACCACCTCTTCGGCTCGGCCATCTCGGCGGGGCCAGAGCGGATGACGGCCGCAGGTCGCCGCGGCATTCCGCAATTGATTTCCATCGGTTGCGCCGACCTGGTGGATCTCGTTGGCTGGCATCCCCTGCCCGACAGGTTCAAGGACAGCCCCTTCCACGCCCACAACCGGCTGTTGTCCTCGGTCGTGCTGGATGCCGACCAGCGCCGCGAGGTGGCCCGGGCGATGGCGGCACGGCTGGCCGAGGCGAAAGGCCCGGTGACCCTGCTTCTGCCGCTGAAAGGCGGTCACGAATGGGACCGCGAGGGCGCGCCCCTGCATGACCCCACGGCCTTTGCGGCCTTTGTCGCAGAGCTGCAGGCCGCCCTGCCGCCGAATGTCACCTGCGTGACGCTGGATGCCCATATCAACGACCCAGAGTTCGCCGAAGCCGCCCTAGTGGCCTTGGATGGTTGGATCGCCGAAGGTCGGATTTAACGCCGCAGATCGAGGCGCTGCA
The DNA here is from genome assembly GCA_945952425.1 of uncultured Pseudorhodobacter sp. Lineage (GTDB taxonomy): Bacteria > Pseudomonadota > Alphaproteobacteria > Rhodobacterales > Rhodobacteraceae > Stagnihabitans. The sequence goes on from CAMFIX010000536.1 coordinate 1,887, forward strand.
GCTCCTCCAGCAGGTCGAGCAGCAGCTCCAGCTTCTCATGCCCGAACTGCGCCTCGATGGCGGCAAAGATCGCGGCGCTTTCGGCGGAATGGGCGTGGATCAGCGCCTCGCCCGCCGGGGTCACCGCGATGACCACCTTGCGGCGATCCTCCGGCGGCACCTCGCGGCGGATCAGGCCCTCCTCCTCCAAGGGCCGCACCATCCGCGTCAACGACGGCAGCAAGAGGCAAGCCGCCTGCGCCACCGCCGACAATTCCATCGGCCCGCTTTCCTGCAACACCCGGAGAACGCGCCACTTTTGCTCGTTCACCCCCGATTGCGCCAGCATGTCGCGGATCGGCCCCATCACCGTCTCGCGCGAGCGAAGCAGGGCAATCGGCAGCGAACGGCGGGTGCGGCGAAGGTCGGTCATGGCGCCTTTATCCGGCCTGCCGCGCGGATGCACAACAGGTTTCGCTTGACTTGGGGGCGCAGGTATTTAACATGATAACTAATGGAGGATCAGATGCCGCATATCCAGATCGACTACTCCGCCAATCTTGAAACGCGGCTGGATGTGGCGGGCCTCTGCCGGGTCTTGCGCGATGCGGCGGTGGCAACGGGCATCCTGCCGCTGGCCGGCATCCGCGTCAGGGCCACCGCCGCGACTCATGTCGTGATCGCGGATGGCGATCCGCAGCACGCATACCTGGACATATCGCTCCGCCTGCGCGAGGGCCGCTCCCCCGAGGCCAAGGCCGAGGCCACCGCGCAGATCTTCGC
>CAMFIX010000537.1 GCA_945952425.1 uncultured Pseudorhodobacter sp.
ATCAGCGCATGTGCTGATCGACGGCGAGACCGGCACCGGCAAGACCCTGGTCGCCCATGCCCTGCATGCGGTCGGGCCGCGCGCGGGCAAGAAGTTCGTGACGATCTCTTGCGCCGCCTGGTCGGAGGATCAGCTGTCCGCCCGGCTCTTCGGCCCCGGCGAAGATGGCGCGATCCCCCTGACCGAAGAGGCGCGCGGCGGCACGATCTGCCTTGAGGATATCGAGGCCTTGTCGGGCGCCTTGCAGGCCCGGCTTTTGCAGCTGATCTCCGACCAGGGCCTGCCGCCCGAGACCCGGATCATCGCGATCTGCAACCGCCACGCGCCGGATACGACGCTGGAGCAGGTCTTGCGCCCCGACCTTTTCTATCGGCTTGGCGCCATGACCATCGTCCTGCCGCCTTTGCGGGCGCGGGGCGAGGATATCCTGACGCTCTTCAACCGCCTGACCGAGCAGTTCAGCGAAGAATACGGCTGCGAGGCGCCGCAGGTGACGGCGCAAGAGGCCGCCCAGCTGTTGCAGGCGCCCTGGCCGGGCAATGTGCGCCAGCTGGTCAACGTGGCGGAACGGGCGGTGTTGCAGAACCGTCGCGGTTCGGGCTCCATCGCCTCCCTCTTGATGGCCGACAACGAGGCCACCGGGCCGCAGCTGACGACAGAGGGCAAGCCGCTCAAGGATTATGTCGAGGCGTTTGAACGCATGCTGATCGACAACACGATGCGCCGCCACAAGGGCAGCATCGTCGCGGTGATGGAAGAGCTGTGCCTGCCGCGCCGGACGCTGAACGAGAAGATGGCGAAGTACAACCTGCAGCGGCAGGATTACGTGTAAGGCCGCGCAGGGACGCCTTGGTTCTTTGGGGTAGGGCGGGGTTCACCCCGCCCCCCTCACAAAGGAGACACCGCCCGCAAGGTCTCCATCGCTGCCTGGGCCCGGCCCTCGTCGAGGGACTCCTCGGCCAGCGCGACCCCTCCGGCCAGGCTCTCCGCCCGCCCCGCCACGACCAGCGCCGCCGCGGCATTCAACAGCACCGCATCGCGGTAAGCCCCCGGCGCGCCCTCCAGAAGCGCGCGGAAGGCCGCCGCATTCTCCGAAGGCGTGCCGCCCACGATGGCCTCGAACGGATGGCGGCTCAGCCCCGCATCCTCCGGCGTCACGGTGAACTCGGTCACGACCCCGTCCTTCAAGGCGGCAACCGCTGTCGGCCCGGCGATGGAGATCTCATCCGTCCCGTCCGAGCCATGCACCAGCCAGGCCGCCTCGGACCCCAAGGCCAAAAGCGTCTCCGCCATCGGCCGGATCAGCCGCGCCGAGAACGCCCCGGTCAGCTGCCGCTTCACCCCGGCAGGATTCGTCAACGGCCCCAAGATGTTGAAGATCGTCCGCGTGCCCAGCTCCGCCCGCACCGGCCCCACATGGCGCATCGCCGGATGGTGCATCGGCGCCATCATGAAGCCGATCCCCGCCTCGGCGAGACACCTTTCCACCACCTCCGGCCCGACCATCACGTTCAGCCCCATCTCGGTCAGCGCATCCGCCGCCCCCGACTTGGAACTCAGGTTCCGGTTGCCATGCTTGGCCACCGGCACCCCCGCCCCCGCCACGACAAAGGCCGTCGCGGTCGAGATGTTCAGCGTCCCCTTGCCATCCCCGCCGGTGCCGACGATATCCATCGCCCCCGCGGGCGCCACGACCTTGTGACACTTCGACCGCATGACGCTGGCGGCGGCGGCATATTCCTCCACCGTCTCGCCTCGCGTCCGGAGGGCCATCAAAAGCCCCCCCATCTGCGCCGGCGTCGCCGCCCCCTCGAACAAAGCGGTAAAGGCCGCCTCGGCCTCGGCCCGGGTCAGCGGACGCTCGGCCGCCAGCCCGATCAGCGGTTTCAGAACATCACTCATGCGGGCACCTTCGTCAGGGTCAGGAAATTCTGCAAAATCTTGTGCCCATGTTCCGAGGCGATCGACTCGGGGTGGAACTGCACCCCCTCGATCGGCTTCGTGCGATGCCGCAACCCCATGATCGTGCCATCGGCGAGCCAGGCGGTCACCTCCAGGCAATCGGGCAGGCTCTCCCGCTCCACCACCAGCGAGTGGTAGCGCGTCGCCTGGAAGGGCGAGGGCAGCCCTTCGAAGACGCCCTTGCCCGCGTGATTCATGGTCCCCATCTTGCCATGCACGATTTCGTGACAGCGGATGACCTTGCCGCCGAACGCCTGCCCGATGGTCTGATGCCCGAGGCAAACCCCCAGAAGCGGCACCCCCGTCTCGGCGGCCGCCAGCGCCAGCGGCAGGCAGATCCCCGCCTGGTCGGGATCGCAGGGCCCCGGCGACAAGACGATTCCCGCAGGATTCAGCCCCAGCGCCTCCTGCACGTTCAAGGCATCGTTGCGCACCACCTTCACCTCGGCGCCCAGCTCGCCCAGGTAATGCACCAGGTTCCAGGTGAAACTGTCGTAATTGTCGATCAAGAGCAGCATCGTCCGGTCCTTCTTCCTGGTGGCGCGTCTGGCTGCAATCGGGGGGTGAACCCCGCGGCAGAGCGGGTTATACAGAGACAGGAACACCCGGGGGCGTCAAGGGCCGGCAAGGCCGCGGCGCATGGGAACCGGGCAGGTAAAGGAGCAGACCCTTGGCGC
>CAMFIX010000538.1 GCA_945952425.1 uncultured Pseudorhodobacter sp.
AGCGTCAGATGTGTATAAGAGACAGGGCCTGGGGCGCCTCCGGCAAAAGCCCCGGATGCGTCTGCGCCAGATGCAGCACGATGGCCCCCGATTCCCACATCGAGACCGTGCCGTCCTCGTAAACCGGCACCTGGCCGAAGGGGTTCAAGACCCGGTAATCCGGCCCCTTCATCTCGTCGCGCTCCAAGAGGCGGCGCTCATGGGCCAGCCCCAGCTCCTCCAGCGCCCAGCGCACCCGCATGTCGCGCGCCAAGCCCCGCCCGCCGTCAGGAGAATTCCGAAACCCCGTCACAGTGATCGCCATGCTTGCCCCCGTTTATTTGATGTCAAACTATCAGCCGCCCCGCACCCGGACAAGCCGCCGCCGAGACCAAAAATTTTCGCCGAAAATTTTTGGCGGCCGAGCGGGTCACTTCCCCGGGTTCTTGATCCGATACGCCACCTGGCGCAGCATGCCGTGGAAGGTCTGGACCTCGGCCCGCGTCAGCCCCAGGCGCGACCACATGTTGCGCAAACTGATCTTCATCTTCGGCGCCTTGTGCTCGGGAAAGAAGAAGCCCGCCTGACCGAGGTCTTCCTCGAAATGCCGGGCCAAGGCCTCGATCTCGCCGGCATCGGCGAGGTCCGCGCCGGCCATCTCCATCACCACCGGGGCGACCTCCGAGGTCTGCCGCCGCCATTCATAGGCCAAAAGCAGCACGCATTGCGCGAGGTTCAGACTGAAGAACTCCGGGTTGACCGGCACGGTCACGATGGCATTGGCGCGGACAATATCCTCGTTCTCCAAGCCCGCGCGCTCCGGCCCGAAGAGAAACCCCACCTTCTTGCCCTGCGCCGCCATCTCGCGTGCCAAAGTCATCGCATGTTCCGGCGTATAGACCGGCTTGGTCAGCTCGCGCCCCCGCGCGGTCGTGGCCATCACGAAATCGCAGTCCTTCAGCGCCCCATCCAGGTCGGCAAAGACCCCCGCCTGGTCCAGCACCCGCCCCGCCCCCGAGGCGAGCGCCACCGCCCGCTCGTTCGGCCAACCGTCGCGCGGGCCCACGACGCGCATCCGCTCCAACCCGAAGTTCAGCATGGCCCGGGCCGAGGCGCCGATGTTCTCGCCCATCTGGGGCCTGACAAGCACGAAAACCGGGGGGATCATGGCGCCTCCTTTGCCTTGTGCCCCCTTAGCGAAACGCGCCCCCCTAGGCAAGGGAACGGCCATCCGCTACACCGCGACGAAACGAGGGAACCAGATGTCGCAAGAGCGTCCGCAGATCAACCTGATTACCCCGCCGATGATCGACCTGTCGACCTTCCCCGACCAGCTGGCCCGGGTGATGGATGCGGTCGAGATCGCCTGCCTCCGGGTGGCGCTGGCCACCCGGGACGCCGATGACATCGGCCGCGCCGCCGACGCCTGCCGGCTGATCGCCCATGCCCGGGATGTGGCCGTGGTGATCGAGAACCACGTGGCCTTCGTCGAGCGCCACGGGCTGGACGGGCTGCACCTGACCGACGGCGCCCGCCAACTGCGCACGCTGCGGAAGGATCTCGGCCCCGATGCGATCCTGGGCAGCTTCTGCGGTGTGACCCGGCACGAGGGGATGAATGCCGGCGAGGCGGGGGCGGATTACGTCGCCTTCGGGCCGGTCGGCGCCAGCCCGCTCGGCAGCGGAGAGACCGCGCCGCACGATCTCTTCCAATGGTGGTCCGAGATGATCGAGGTGCCGGTCATGGCCGAGGGCGCCCTGACCCTGGCGTTGGTCGAAAGCCTGGCCCCGGTCACCGACTTCTTCGCCCCCGGGCCGGAGATCTGGACCGCGGAAGACCCGGCCACGGCGCTGAAGGCGCTGCTGGCGCCGATCCTCTGAAACCACGCGAAAGCCCGGGCGCCGGTTGCCTCCCGGCCTCCCGCGGCCTTCGCGACGGCGCTGTCTGACGGGCGCAAGGTGAAATCAGGCAAGCCACCAAACCCGCCGGCTCTCTCCGGTAACCGCCCAAGCGCCCTCTCCTCTTCATTGGTCCCCAAATATCCTCGGGGGGGCTGGGGGGCAGAAGGCCCCCCATCGCCGAGGCGAAGGCGAATGCCGCAGCCGAGAGACAGGCTTGGCCGCAAGGCCTCCACTTCACTCGGCCAGGGGATGCGCCTTGCGGATGACGTTTTCGCAATAGGCCGCCAGAACCTTGCGGTTCTCGAAGGCCGCGACCGTCACGGGTGGGTGAAAGATCACCTCGACCGCCCCGCCCTTGGCATCCGCCAGCACCATCAGCAAATGCGGCGCGAATTCCATGTCGCCCCACCAGCCGTAATGCCGCGCATCGCGGCCCTCGGGCGCCCGGTAAACAACGGTGACCGGCTGCACCTGCAGGGGCGGCCGCGTCTCCACCGTGAAAAACGCCTGGAACAGCGTCGACTTGAAGGGCAGCACATGTAGGCTGTCGGTGCTGGTGCCCTCGGGGAAGAACAACAGCTTGTGCCCCGCCTTCAGCCGCGCCTCGAACACCTCTTGCTGCCGCTTGGCCTCGGTGCCTTTCCGGGCGATGAAGACCGTCCCCGTCGCCCGCGCCAGGACGCCGATCCCCGGCCAGCCATGGACTTCTTCCTTGGAGACGAAACAGACCGGCGCCGCGGCGTTCAGGGGGA
>CAMFIX010000539.1 GCA_945952425.1 uncultured Pseudorhodobacter sp.
GGGCGGCACAGAGGGCGGTGAGGCTCTGGCGCGGGTTCTCACGGATGTCGGCGCTGTCGACGACGAGGGGGGCGTGGCCGAGCGAATGGGCGACTTCGTCGAAGAGCTCGGCCTGTTGGGTGAAGCCGATGTCGGGGAGTGTCGGGCTCTCGCGCTTTTGGGCGTAAGAGGCGATGACCCGGGCGGGGTGGCGGATCAGGAAGACATTGGTGAGGTCTTTCATGAAGCCGCGGTCGAAACCGGGGATCATGTGGAGCGTCATGTGTTTTTGGTAAAACAGGCTCTGTGCCTGCGGAATCGGGCCGGTGCAGAGGGCGGCAACGCGGGCCGGATCGGGCTCGCCCGCCGCGATGACCTCGGCGGCCATCGGGTGGGGGATGCCGGTGGCCTTCAGGTAGGCGGCGTAGAAGGGCTCGTCCCAGGCGGCGCAGTCGCCGCGGGCGGCGAAGGCATACATCATGGCGGTGGAGAGATTGCGCGGGCCGCTCCACATGGCGATTCTTTGGGTCATTGGTTGTCCTTTGTGGGGAGCGCCGGGGATGTCACACCCCCGGACCCCCGTGGGATATTTGGGCAATGTGAAAGAGGGTAAGGTCAGGCATCGGGGTCGGATGGGAAGCTGGCCACGACTTCGATCGGGCCCTGGATGGCGGCGTTGAAGGCACCGAGGTCTTCGGCCGGAATCCAGTATTCCTCATGCGCGCGGCCTCCGGCGAGCTGCGGGGTGTGGCGGGCAAGATAGGCGCTGTCGACCTCGAACCGGGTGACGAAGCCCGCGCCGCTGGCCGGGACATTCCAATCGCGGGCGATCTTGATCGCATAGGCCTCGGTCGTGACCGGATAGAAGATCGGCTGCTCGGGAAGCCGGGGCGGAAAGGCCTTCATGCCGGAGAGGCGGATCAGCGCCAGCTCCGCCGGGCCGACGGGGCGCCAGAGGGTTGTGGTCGTCATCCGCCGACCAGGGTTTTGTAGAGGGCGCGGATTTTTTCGGTCATGGGGCCCAGTTGGCCGGTGCCGATCTGGCGGCCGTCGATCACGCCCACCGGGGTTTGCGCGCCGAAGGTGCCGGTCAGGAAGGCCTCGTCTGCGGAATAGGTCTCGACCAGGGAGAAGTTTTTCTCGCGCACGGTTATGCCGTTGGCGCGGCAGAGGTCGATGACCTTCTGGCGGGTGATGCCGTTCATGCAGTAGTCGCCCGTGGAGGTCCAGACTTCGCCGCGGCGGACGATGAAGAAGTTGCAGGCGTTGGTCGTGTTCACGAAGCCGTGGATGTCGAGCATCAGGGCCTCGTCGGCGCCGGCCTTTTCGGCGGCGATGCAGGCGAGGATGCAGTTCAGCTTGGAATGCGAGTTCAGTTTCGGGTCTTGCGTCATCGGCAGGCCGCGCAGGTGGGGAACCGTGGCGAGCCGGATGGGGCGGGGGAGTTTGGGGCGCGAATGCTCCATGATGATCGTCATGGTCGGGCCGCGCTGGGAGAGTTTGGGGTGCTGGAAGGGGCGGGTCTTGATGCCGCGGGTGACCATCAGCCGGGCATGAGCGTCGGTGGTCATCTGATTGGCGGCTTGCGTGTCTGTAACGGCCTTTTTCACCTGATCCTTGCTGCGCGCGAGATCGAGGTCGATGGCCTTTGCCGCCTCGAACAGGCGGTCGATGTGTTCGTCGAGGAAGGTCCAGCGGCCATTGTAGAGACGGATACCCTCCCACACGCCGTCGCCGAGCATGAAGCCCGCGTCATAGACCGAGACCAGGGCCTGGGCCTTGGGGACGATCTGGCCGTTCAGCCAGATCAGGATGCTTTCGTTGCGGGCGTCTTCTTCGGCCTGGTGGGTGGAAACGTCGGTCATATGTGCCTCACGCCGTCTGGGCGATGTCGGGGTTGTAGAAGTCGCGAACCCAGGGGCGGGCGCGGGCGAAGGCCTGGAAACGGTCGGGGAAACCGTCGTGCAGGGTGGCAAGCAGCGTCGTGACGAGCTCGGCCTGGTTCATGGCGCGGGCGCACCAGAGCATGCGGATCAGGACGGCCCAATCGGAAGGATCGGCGCGGTAGGCGGCGTAAAGCGCGGCCAAGGTCTGGGCCTTGTCGCCGCGGTGCTCGGCCAGGTCGGCCATGGCGAGCGCGAGGCCGGGATGGCCCTCGACCAGGGGTCGATGGGCGTCGAAGAGGGCTCCGGCGCGGTCGTATTCCCCCATCGCCATCAGCTGCTGGTCGAGGAGTTGCACGTCCTGCGGGTTCTGGAACTGCGGGATCTTGTCCAAAAGCGCCACGACCAGCGACATGATGCGAGCAAGGCCGAGGCGGGAGAGATGGACGGGGACGATGCCGTCTTCGGAAAAGAGCGGCTCGCGCGTCGGGTCTTCGGCGTCGAAATCGGCGAAGAAGGTCAGGTAGCGGCAGCCGGAGACCGCGGCGATGGGCCAGAAGTCGCTCCACCGATACATGGCGGTTTGCAGGGTGCCGATCTCGATCACGGTCGCTTCGGGCGGGGCGAAGAGCATGTTGGTGAAACCGGCGCCGTGGTAGGAGATCATCATCTCGGCATGGGCCATCAGCGCGATCTGGTCGAGCGGGGAAAGGCGTTCGAAGGCCACCTCTTCGAAGCCGAAGAGGCGGAGCATGTCGAGGATCTCATCC
>CAMFIX010000540.1 GCA_945952425.1 uncultured Pseudorhodobacter sp.
GGATGACGGTGCTGGTGAGCTGCTGGGAGTGAGGCTCTGACGCGAGGTGTCCATGACAAGGGCCGCAGCAGAGCTGCGGCCCTTGTCATGGACGGGGGCCGCTGCGCGGGGGCTCTGCCGACTGGGAGGGCAGGGCTTGGCGCCGGGCGTCGCTCTGCCGACTGTGGGGATGGGAGTCCCGGGGTGATCCTCGGGCGACCGGGGGAATGCAGGGTCGCGGCAGTGCCACGGGGTGACCCCCGGGCTATGCGGCGCGATCAATGCGGGAGAACTCTTCGGGGGTGATCCAGCCCTCGGGCGGCCAGGTGCCGGGGTTGGAGGTCAGGGCTTTCGGGCGTCGCAGGCGTTCGCCCGTGAACCGAGTGTCAACACCACCCGATGCCGGGTAGCGCCGCAGCTCCATCTGGCGTCCGAGCCGGAGGGAGGAGCGCTTGGGGCGGTCGTGGTCGTCGTCATAGGTGCTGTCGTCGATCAGCGCGAAGTGGCGGCCATCGGCGCTGACGAGGACCAGAAGCTCGCTTAAATCCTCGGGCCCGCGGAAGCGGTTCAGGTCGGCCCCCTCGATCTGGTCCACGGTGATGCGTCCGTGGGCGAGGTCGGCTTCCCGCAGGCGGCGCAGGGAGGAAAGGGCACGGGCTCGGGTCAGCGCGTCGTGCAGGAACAGTGCCGCCGTCGCCAATCCAAGGCCGATGCCCACGACCTTGACCCAAGGCAACGGCTGGGGCGCAAGGCCCAAGGCGGGCAAGAGCACCCTGACGAGAAGGAAGATGGCAAGCCAGCCAAACATGCCCGTCGTCACTCCTGCGCCGGCGGCGCCAGCCAAAAGCCCGGGCAGGTCCGCCCAGGTCGAGGCCTTGGGCAGGCGCGCGACAAGCTCGGCGCGCTCGTCTGGGGTCATCTCGCGTTCCATCCTCGCGACCTGCCATGGTATTGCGGCGCGAGGATGGCAAAAGGGCCGGAGGTTTCCCCCCGGCCCATGGCTTTTGCGGTAGGGCGGGGTTCACCCCGCCGCGCCCTCAGTTCCGCGAACGGTCCACCATCTTGCCCTTGGAGATCCAGGGCATCATCGCGCGCAGCTTCTCGCCGACCTTCTCGATCTGGTGCTCGTCGTTGATGCGGCGGGTCGCCTTGAAGAAGGGCTGGCCGACGGCGTTTTCCTGCATGAAGTCGCGCACGAACTTGCCGGTCTGGATGTCGCGCAGAACCGCCTTCATCCGGGCCTTGGTCTCGTCATAGGGCAGGATGCGCGGGCCGGAGACATATTCGCCATATTCGGCGGTGTTCGAGATCGAGTAGTTCATGTTCGCGATGCCGCCTTCGTAGATCAGGTCGACGATCAGCTTCACCTCGTGCAGGCATTCGAAATAGGCCATCTCGGGCTCGTAGCCCGCTTCGACCAGGGTCTCGAAGCCCATGCGGATGAGTTCCACGAGGCCGCCGCAGAGGACCGCCTGCTCGCCGAACAGGTCGGTTTCGCATTCCTGGCGGAAGTTGGTCTCGATGATGCCCGAACGGCCGCCGCCGATGCCCGAGCAGTAGGACAGGGCGATGTCCTGCGCCTTGCCGGTCGCGTCCTGGTGGACGGCGAACAGGCAGGGGACGCCGCCGCCTTTCAGGTATTCGCCGCGCACCGTGTGGCCCGGGCCCTTCGGCGCGATCATGATGACGTCGACGCCCTTCTTCGGCTCGATCAGGCCGAAGTGCACGTTCAGGCCATGGGCGAAGGCAATCGCGGCACCTTCGCGCAGGTTGTCGTGCACATACTTCTTGTAGGTCGCGGCCTGGAGTTCGTCGGGCATGGTGAACATGATCAGGTCGGCCCAGGCGGCGGCTTCGGCGATGCCCATGACCTTCAGGCCTTCGGCTTCGGCCTTCTTGGCGGAGGGCGAGCCTTCGCGCAGCGCGATGACCAGGTTCTTGGCGCCCGAATCGCGCAGGTTCAGCGCATGGGCATGGCCCTGGGAGCCATAGCCGAGGATGGCGACCTTCTTGTCCTTGATCAGGTTCACATCGCAGTCACGATCGTAATAGACACGCATTCGCGTTCTCCCTTTATGATGGGCGCAAGATACGCAGATTTTGCGGGCGATCCGTGCAATCTTTGACGCGGGGCGAATTTTCTGCGAAAATTCATGCGCAGATGGAAAGGTTCGTGCAGAAATCATGTCTTTGGATGAAACCGACCGCCGGATCTTGCGGCACCTTCTGGCCGAGCCGGACCTGGGCCGCGCCGACCTGGCCGAACGGGCGGGCGTGACGCAGGCCACCTTGTGGCGGCGGGTGGAGCGGCTGCGCGAGAAGGGGGTCATCACGGCAACGCGGGCGCGGATCGACTGGAAGGCCTTGGGCTTTGCGGTCGAGGTCTCCTTGCGGTTCACTTTGGACAAGACCAACCCGCGGGCTTTCGACGAGTTCATCGAAGGAGCAAGGGCGGTGGCGGAGGTGGTGGGCATCGAGACCTTCCTCGGCCTGGTGGATGTGCGGCTGAATGCGGTGGCCCGCGACATGGGGCATTGGCAGGAGGTTTACCGGGAGCGCATCCTCGCGCTGCCGCATATCGCGGAGGTCGAGGCGCTGATGCTGATCTCGACCATCAAGGAGAGCGAGGGGGTGCCCCTATGACTT
>CAMFIX010000541.1 GCA_945952425.1 uncultured Pseudorhodobacter sp.
TGGGCGCTGGCGGGCTACGGGCTGGCGCTGCTGCTTGCGGGGCATGAGTTCATCCTGTCTCGCTCGACCGGCAAAGCGCGCTGGTCGTGGTCTGGCTGGTGCTGGTCGTCGTGGCCTCCGACATCATGGGTTATTTCGCGGGGCGGATGCTGGGGGGGCCGAAGTTCTGGCCCCGGGTCAGCCCGAAGAAGACCTGGTCGGGCACGGTGGCGGGCTGGGTGGGGGCGGCCGCGGTCGGGCTGGTGCTGGTCGTCATGGGCCATGCCGGCCCCGCCATCGTCGTCCTCTCGCCCCTGGTGGCGCTGGCCGGGCAGATGGGCGACATCGTCGAAAGCCTCTTGAAGCGCCGCGCCGGGGTGAAGGATGCCTCGCGGTTGATCCCGGGTCATGGCGGCGTGCTGGACCGTTTCGACGCGCTGATCGGCGCGGTCCTGGCCGTCTGGCTCTGGGGGCTGGTCCTGCCCCTGCCGATCGGAGGCTAAGGATGCGGCGGGTCTCGGTTCTGGGCGCCACGGGCTCCATCGGGGAAAGCACTTTCGACCTTTTGGCGCGCGAAGAGGTCGCGGTCGTCGCCCTGACCGGCGGGCGCAATGTCGCCCGCCTGGCCGAGATGGCCCGCGCCTTGCGGGCCGAGGTCGCGGTGATCGCAGACGATGCGCTGCTGCCCGATCTGCGCGCGGCCTTGCAGGGTTCCGGCGTCGAGGCCGCCGCCGGTTCCGCCGCCGTCACCGAGGCCGCCACCCGCCCGGCCGATTGGGTCATGTCGGCCATCGTCGGCGCGGCGGGGCTCGCGCCCGGCATGGCGGCCTTGGGGCAGGGCGCGACCCTGGCGCTGGCCAACAAGGAAAGCCTTGTGACCGCGGGGCCCGTGATCCTCTCGCACGCGCGCGCCCATGGCGCCCGCATCCTGCCGGTGGACAGCGAGCATTCCGCGATCTTCCAGGCGCTGGCGGGCGAAGATATCTCGACCGTCACGCGCATCCTGCTCACCGCCTCGGGCGGGGCGCTGCGCGACTGGCCGATGGACCGGCTGGCGACGGCGACCCTCGCCGATGCCTGCCGCCACCCCAACTGGTCGATGGGCCAGCGCATCACGATCGATTCAGCCTCGATGTTCAACAAGGCGCTGGAAGTCATTGAAGCCAAAGAATTCTTCGGCGTGGAACCCACCACCATCGAAGTCGTGATCCATCCCCAAAGCATCGTCCATTCCGCGGTGGAGTTCCACGACGGCGCCATCATGGCCCATATGGGCGCCCCCGATATGCGCCATGCCATCGGCTATGCGCTGAACTGGCCCGCGCGCGCGCCTTTGCCGGTTGCGCGGCTGGATTTCGCGACGCTGGGGCAACTGACCTTCGGCGCCCCCGACCTCGCCCGCTATCCCGCTCTGCGCCTGGCGGCCGAGGTCATGGCGGCGGGGGGCCTTTCCGGCGCGGTCTTCAACGCCGCCAAGGAGATCGCGCTCGACCTCTTCATCGCCGGGCGCATCGGCTTTCTGCAGATGGCCGAGCTGGTCGAGGCCGCCCTCGCGCGGCTTTCCGCCGAGCCGGAGTTTCACCGCAGCCCCTCGGGGCTTGCAGAGGTGCTGGCGATGGACCATCTCGCCCGCAAGGCCGCGCATCAGATCGCGGCGCAATGGGGGCAGTCATGACGATCATCGGCATCCTTTGGTTTCTTCTGGCCATCGTCGTCATCGTGACGGTGCATGAATTCGGCCATTACATCGTGGGCCGCTGGTCGGGCATCAAGGCCGAGGTCTTCTCGGTCGGCTTCGGGCCGCAGATCTATGCCCGCACGGACCGCCACGGCACGCGCTGGCAGCTGGCGGCGATCCCCCTGGGCGGTTTCGTCAAGTTCAAGGGCGATGCCGATGGCGCCTCGCGGCCCGGCGACATCGGGGGGCTGACGGCGGCGGAGAAGCGCCAGACCATGCAGGGCGCGCCGCTCTGGGCGCGCTCGGCCACCGTTCTGGCGGGGCCTTTCGCCAATTTCCTCCTGTCCTTCCTGATCTTTCTCGCCGTGATCTTCTGGCAGGGGCTGGCGGTGGACGAGGCGCGGATCGGCCATCTGAACGCGCTGCCGGGGCCCGCCCCCGATTTCCGACCCGGCGATACCATCACCGCGCTGGATGCCACGCCCACCCCAGATTTCGCCGCCTATTACGAAAAGGCCGCCACGCTGACCGGCGAGCCCCAGGTCGCCTATACGCTCGACCGGGCGGGCGAGAGCCTGCAGGTCACCGGGCCCAATCCCCTTCTGCCCCTGGTCGGCCAGGTCATGCCGAAATCGGCAGCGATGGAGGCCGGGCTGCAGTCGGGCGACCTGATCCTGAAGGCCGACGGCCAGCCGATCGCGAGCTTTACCCAGCTGCCGGACCTGGTCACCGCCGGGGCGGGCAAGCCGATGACCCTGACCGTCCAGCGGGCCGACAAGACCTTCGACGTCACCCTCACCCCCCGCCGATCTGACCTGCCCAAGCCCGAAGGCGGGTTCGAGACGCGCTGGCTGATCGGCCTGACCGCCGGAGACCTCTTCGTCCCCGCGACCCGCACGCCCGGCCTCTGGGAGGCCTCGAAATTGGCCGT
>CAMFIX010000542.1 GCA_945952425.1 uncultured Pseudorhodobacter sp.
GGATCAGACGATCGCGGGCCCGGGTCAGCGCAACATAGATCAGCCGCGCGGCCTCGCGTTCGTCCTGCGCGATCAGGGCCTCGGCGAAGGGCGCCTGCCTTTCGGGGGCGGCAAAGCCCGGCAACCAGCCGAGGCCCGCATGGTCGAGGACCGCGCCGAGGTCGTCGAAATGGTCGAACTCGGCCCGCAGCGTATTCGGGCGCGAGATGAACTTGTAGTCCAGCCCGGCGACAAGGGTGATCGGCCATTCCCGGCCCTTGGCGGCATGCCAGGTGCAGACCTCGATGCCGGGGGCGGTCCAGCCCGAGGGGTCGGGATGGCGGTCGATGTCCCGCCCGGTCTGCGCCGCCAGCCAGCCGAGAAAGACCTGCACCCCGGCGCCATGGAAGCCGGCCGCCGCTTTCAGATCTGCGGCCAACACGTCGAACGCCAGGGCCTCGGCCTCCAGGCGGGCGAGGTCGGCCAAGGCCTCGGCGGGTTCGGGCAGGGTGGCGGCGAAGTCGCGCAGGCCCGCCTCGCGGATCACCCGCGAGAGGGTTGCGGCGACGGTGGCGACCGGATCTTCCGGAGCCAGGGCCATGAGCGCGGGGTGGGTCGCGATCAGACCGTCGACCGCCAAAGCCAGGGCCTCGCCCAGGGGCAGGCGGGCGGGGCCAAGCGTCAGGAAGCGCAGGGCCGCATGGGTGTCATCGGGATCCGCCGCAAGGGCCAGGGCGGCGCGGGCGATGCGGGTCAGCGGCGCTTCAAGCCAGCCATCGGCCTGGATGCGCACCCTGAATCCCTCGGCCCGCAGGGAGGCGGCCACCGCCGCCGCCTTCTTGGTCGTATAGCACAGGACCGCGACGTCAGAGGGCCGTGCCGCGCGCAGGGTCTTCGTCGAGCGGTCCACAACCAGCACGCCTTCTGCCAAGAGGGTCGCCACATGGGCTGCGATGCAGGCGGGCGCGGGGTCCTTGCGGCCGCCGGGCAGGTTCAGGGCCTCGAGTGCGGGGACCCCGGTCTCGGGGCGCTTCGGGGTCAGGGGATCATAGCCTTCCGGAAAGAGCACGGGACCCAAGGTATTGACGAGGGCCATGATCCGCGGGTCCGAGCGATAGTTGCTGTCGAGGGGGTCGACCGCACCGGGCAGGGCGCGGTGAAGGGCCTCGGACAGGCGAGGATCGGCGCCCTGGAAGCCCATGATCGCCTGTTTCACGTCCCCGACGATCAGCGCCAGCGGAGCCCCCTGTGCCAGCCGCCACAGAAGCGCGAATTGCACCGGGTTGGTGTCCTGGAACTCGTCGATGACCACGCAGTCGATCTCGCCCAGCGTGGCCTGAAGGATCTCGGGACGGGTGGACAGCAGCGCCTCGGTCAGGGTGATCATGTCGGTGAAGTCGATCAGCCCGCCTGCCCGCTTGGCGGCATCATAGCCCGCCATCAGGGACTGGGCGCCATGGACCAGGGCGGACAGATGGGCCTTGGCATCGGCAAGGGGTCCGGGATGGGTGAGAAGACCTTCGGCGGCGGCCATCACGGCTCCCGCAAGATCGTCATAGCCCGGCGGCGTCGGAGCGCCGCGTTTCGACAGTCGCAGTTCGCGCAGTTTCTGCCAGAGGGTCCAGTCACGGGTCAAGGCATCGGTCTCGGCGGCGCGACGCAGCCGGGCGTGGTCGTCGCGGAATGCCTTGGCGGCGGTGGGCGAAGAGGCCAGCTCTGCGAGGCTTTCGGGGAAGCGCGCCAGCAGGGCGCGGCAGGCCTCTTGCAGGGCCAGGGTGAAGGCCGCGCCATCGCCGGTCGGGCCATAGCCCGCCTCCAGCGCCTGAAGGGCGGGGCCCAGGATCCCGGGGTCCTGCCCCCTGGCGCCAAGTCCGCGCAACAGGTCGATGGTGCGCAGGACGTCGTTGCGGAACCGGTCCTCGGCGCTGGCCTCGGTGGCGCGGTCCCAGACATAGCCGAACCGGGCGAGATCGCCCATGACCTCCTGCAGGGGCGCGCAGGCCCCCATCTTCAGCCGGATCAGCAGATCGCGTTCGGCTTCGGTCAGAAGTCGGCTGGTCGGCGCTCGCCCGGCACCGAAGGCCTGCTCGGTCAAAAGCCTTTGCCCAAGGCCATGGATCGTGCCGATATAGGCGCGTTCCAGTTCAAGCGCATCGGCAATGCGGTCGCGGTCGATCAGTTCGGCACGGATGCGCGCCTTCAACTCTGCGGCGGCGGCCTCGGTGAAGGTGACGGCGAGGATGCGGCCAGGCTGGACCTTGCCCTCGATCACCCAAGCCGCAACGGTGCGCTGGATGCGGGTGGTCTTGCCAGCTCCGGCCCCGGCCGGGACGAGGGTCAGGTCAGTCATCGAGGTCCTCCTCCTCGTCGGCCTCGGGCAGCATAAGGGCGGCGAGGAAGGTATCGGATGTCAAGGCATAGGCGGTGATGCCGCGTTCGTCCTCGAAGCGCTTGGCGTCGCCGGCCCGGTTCAGGCGGATGCGGCCGTTGCCCACCTCGGCCACGGCATCGGCCAGATGCGCCAGGGCCTTGCCGGCAGGGTCCTGCGAGGGACATTCGGCCCGGGCCAGCCCCGGACGGTCGGCAAGGACCACGCCGTCCAGCGT
>CAMFIX010000543.1 GCA_945952425.1 uncultured Pseudorhodobacter sp.
GGTCGAGATCGACTATTGCCCGAAGTGCCGGGGGATCTGGCTGGATCGGGGCGAGCTGGACAAGATCCTGGACCGCAGCGCCCCACAGACCTCCGCGCAGCCGACCCACCGGGAGGAGCGGCGCGATGACCATGGGCGGGGGGATTATGGGCGCGGGCATTCCGACCGTGACCATTCCGACCGGGGCTATGCGCGCTCCGACGACCGCGCTTACGGCAAACGCAAGCGCGAAGGATTCCTGAGCGACCTCTTCGACTTTTGAGAAGAGCCTTGCTTGAGGCGAGGGGCCCGCTGAACGAGGGCCCTGCCGACTGCCTCGTCCCGCCAACCCTGCCCCCTGTGGCTCCGCCGACTGCCTGGACAGCGCCGGGGGCCCTCAGTCGGCAGGGCGAGGGTTTGGGGGAGAGGGTTCAGTCGGCGGGGTGATGGCACGGACGGATAAGGTCCAGGGTTCAGTCGGCAGGGCCCCGTCCCCCGTCGACGGGGCCAAGCGTGAATGCAAGGCACAGGGCGCATCCGGCAGCCCCCCCAGTCGGCGGGGCCAAGGCCTGGGCGGACAGGGCAAGGGTGCAGTCGGCAGAACCCCACCTCAAAGTCGGCGGGGCGACGGCAAGGCCTCCCCGCCCGGCTTGTCAGTCGGCAGCGCCCGGGTTCTCCGCCGGAGCGCCTCCCTCGAACCGATTGCCGTGGCGGTAATCGCAGGCCGCCTCCTGCATCTGAAGATGCAGCCCCTTGCCCTCGAAGGCATGCGCCCGCGCCAGGTCTTCGTCGAAGTCGATCCCCAGGCCCGGCGCCTCGGGCGGCAGGATATAGCCGTCCTCCCACTTCAGCGTGTTCTTGATCAGCGCCAGGTGGAACGCCCCCCCGGTCTGGATCGTCTCGGCGATCAAGAGGTTCGGGATCGAGACCGAGAGGTGGATGTTCGCCGCCCACTCCACCGGCCCCGCATAAAGATGCGGCGCCATCTCGGCATTGAAGATCTCGGCGATGGCGGAGAGCTTTTTCGCCTCCATGATCCCCCCAAGCCGCCCCAAAGCCGGTTGCAGGATCTTCACCCCCCCGGCCCGCAGCAAAGTCCCGAACTCGGCCTTTGTGGTCAGCCTTTCCCCCGTGGCCAGGGGAATGCGGACATGGCGCGCCACCTCGGCAAATTCCAGAAGGTTGTCGGGCGGGATCGGCTCTTCATACCAAAGGGGGTTATAGGGCTCCAGCTCCCTCCCGAGGCGGATCGCGCCGGGGGTCGTGAACTGGCCATGCGTGCCGAAAAGAAGGTCCGCCCGATCCCCCACCGCCTCGCGAATCCGCTTGCAGAACAAGACGCTGCGGGAGATGTCGCTCATCGCGGGCTCGTGCCCGCCGCGGATCGTATAGGGGCCGGCGGGGTCGAACTTGACCGCCGTGAAGCCCTGTTTCACCGCCCGCGCCGCGGCCTCGGCGGTCATGTCGGCATTGACCCAGAACTCGGCCGCATCCTCGCCCGGCTCGGGGTAAAGATAGGTGTAGGAGCGCACCTTCTGGTTCATCTTGCCGCCCAGAAGCGCCCAGACCGGGCGGTTGCGCGCCTTGCCCAGGATGTCCCAACAGGCGATCTCCAGCCCGGCAAAGGCCCCCATCACCGTCGGATCGGGGCGCTGGGTGAAACCCGAGGAATAGACCCTCCGATACATCAGCTCGATGTTTTCCGGGCTTTCCCCCAACATATGGCGTTCGAAGACATCCTCGATCACCGCCTTCATCGCCTTGGGGCCGACGGTGGAGGCATAGCACTCGCCATAGCCCACGATCCCATCGCTGGTCGTCAGCTTGGTGAAAATCCAGTAGCGCCCGCCCCAGCCCGGAGCCGGGGGCGCGACGACGAAAATCTCCAGGTCTTGCAGCTTCATGGGGAACACCTCCGCCCGCCAGACTAGGGCGGCCGACGGGCCGTCCCTAGCCCTTGCGCGACAAAACCTGTCGCAAATGGCGCGCGCCCTGTTGCGCGGCGGACTCACGCGCCGTGCGCTGCGATTTTCCCGCAGGACAGCGGCGAATTTCCTCCTATAATGGTGCCCAAAAAGGCCGAACGGCCGAGAACGAGGCAGTGATGATCGACCCCGATACCCGCGACCGCATTCTGGCCTCGCCCGAGGCCCTGCTGGAAGACCGCGACGTGATGGAGGCGCTGATCGGCGCCAATGACCGGGCGATGGGCGGCAATATCGTCGACCTGCGCGGGCTGGCGATGGAGCGGCTGAACCAGAAGCTCGACCGGCTGGAAGACACCCATCGCACGGTGATCGCCGCGGCTTACGAGAACCTTGCGGGCACCAACCAGGTGCATCGCGCGATCCTGCAGCTTTTGGAACCCATGGATTTCCCTGGGTTTCTGGCCAGCCTCTCCGGCACGGTCGCCCAGACGCTGCGGGTGGAAAGCATCCGGCTGATCCTGGAAAGCCGCTCGGACGCAGCCGTGCCCGAGCCCGCCTCCTCGACCATCCTGGCCGTGCGGCCGGGTTGGGTGGCCGATTACCTGACCCGCGGGCGCGCCATGGCGCGGCCTGTCATGCTGCGCCAGACCCTGCCCGATCCGGGCGGGATCTATGG
>CAMFIX010000544.1 GCA_945952425.1 uncultured Pseudorhodobacter sp.
AAACCGATCTAAGCGCTCATGTCGACTTCGCGTCGCTGGCCGCCGCCGCCGGCGCCCCGCCGCCTCGACCCGTCGACCCGGCCGCCTGCCGGGCGCACGTCGTGCCCCGCGGCCCCTTCCGCGGCGTGCCCTTCCTTCTGAAAGACCTGGGCTGCGAGGCGGTGGATTTCCCCAGCCACAACGGCTCGCGCCTGTTTGCCAACACGGTTTATCCCGGCGATTCCGCGATTTACGAGCGCATCCGGGCGACCGGCGTCGTGACCTTCGGGCGCACCACCTCGCCCGAGGGCGGCATCGGCACCGCGACCGAATCCGCCGTTTACGGCGGGCCGACGCGCAACCCCTGGAACCTCGGCCATACTTCGGGCGGATCGTCGGGCGGCGCGGGGGCGGCGGTGGCGGCGGGGATCGTGCCCTTTGCGCATGGGTCGGACGGCGGCGGATCGGTGCGCATCCCGGCCTCGTCCTGCGGGCTCTTCGGCTTCAAACCCACGCGCGCCCGGCTGCCGGACGGGCCCTTCTCGGGCGAGGGCTGGGGCGGCATGGCGATCGACGGCTTCCTCACCTGGTCGGTCCGCGACACGGCGCGGATGCTGGATGCCTGCATGGGCGCCGATCCGGGGGCGCCCTATGTCGCCCCGCCTCTGGCGCGCAGCCATTCCGATGCGATCTCGCGCCCGCCGCGGCGGCTGCGGGTGGGGATCGTCGAGACGACCTTCACTGGCGCGCCGATCCATCCCGGGGTGGCCGAGCAGGTCCGCGCCGCGGGTCGGCTGGTGGAAAGCCTGGGGCATATCGTCGTGCCCCATCGCGTGAAGGCCGATGTGCTGATGATGATGCGCGCCTGGACCGATATCGTCGCGGTCGGCACCGCGCTTTCGGTGCGGGGCGGCCTGAAGGGGCGGGCGCTGACCGATGACCTGGTCGAAGGCGTCGGCCGCGGCGCCGTCGCCCATGCCGAAAGCCTCTCGCCCCTGCGCTATCTGGAGGCGGTCGGCCAGATCCACGCTTTCGGGCGCCAGATGGCGGCAGAGTTCGACGGCATCGACATTCTCCTTTCGGCCACGCTGGCCGAGCCCCCGGCCGAGGTCGGCCGCTTTGCCCACAAGACCACCGATTACCTGTCCTATCGCACCGGCCCCGAAGGCATCTTCGCCTATTCCCCCTTCTGCGCCGTCTTCAACGCCAGCGGACAGCCCGCAGCCTCGGTGCCTCTTGGCCAGGTCGCGGGCCTGCCCGTCGGCATCCACCTTGCCGCCCCCTATGGCGCCGACGAAGAGTTGATCGCTTTCTGTGCAGAACTGGAACAAGCTGCGCCTTGGGCGGGGCGAAAGCCTGCGATTTGAACAGGCGTGCAAGAATCATTTGCGCTTGGGGCTTTCCCCCGCTCAATATGATCAAAACAACGGGGAGCGAGCGGTGAGCCAAACCATCGCCATTGCGGCGGCCAATGTCGTCAAGGCCTTCGGGCAAGGGGAACACCAAGTCCGGGCGCTGGATGACGTGTCGGTCGATATCCGGAAGGGCGAGTTCTTCACCCTTCTGGGGCCATCGGGCTGCGGCAAGACGACCTTGCTGCGCCTGATTGCGGGGTTCGAGATGCCCTCGGGGGGCACGATCCTCTTGGACGGCCAGGACATCACCACCCTGCCGCCCAACAAGCGGCCAGTGAACACGGTCTTTCAAAGCTATGCGCTGTTTCCGCATCTGACCGTGGCGCAGAACGTCGCTTTCGGGCTGGAAATGTTGGGAAAGTCCAAGTCCGAGGTCCAGGCCCGCACGGCGCAGATGCTGGCGCTGGTCAAGCTGGAGGCTTTGGCGGGCCGCAAGATCGCACAACTGTCGGGCGGCCAGCAGCAGCGCGTGGCGCTGGCCCGGGCGCTGGCGCCGCAGCCCAAGGTGCTGCTGTTGGACGAACCGCTCTCGGCGCTCGACCTGAAGCTCCGCAAAGAGATGCAGCTGGAGCTGAAGCGCCTGCAGACCGAGACCGGCATCACCTTTGTCTTCGTCACCCATGACCAGGAGGAAGCGCTGACCATGTCCGACCGGATCGGCGTGATGAGCGCGGGGAAACTGCAGCAAGTGGGCTCGCCGAAAGACATCTACACAAGGCCCGTGAACCGCTTTGTCGCGAGCTTCATCGGCGAGACGAACTTCCTGCCCGCAACGCGCGAGGCGGGGGGGTATCGGCTGGATTGCGGCATCCTGGTGCAGGCGCCCGCTAAGGATGCAACCCGCGTCACGCTGACGATCCGCCCCGAACAGCTGCGGCTGGTGCCCGAGGCCGAGGGCGACGTGCCGGTGAAGGTGACCAACCTCGTGTATTTCGGCACCGATACGCATTGCCACATGGCCCTGCCCGACGGGACCGAGGTCGTGGCCCGCCTGCAATCGCCCGCCGATGGCGAGGCGGGGCTGGCCGTCGGTCAGGGCATCGGCCTGCGCTTCCTGCCCGGCGCGCTGCAGGTGCTGGAAGAATGAGCGCCCGGCAACCTTCCGCGGCCGAAGAGCACCAGGCCAAGGCCACGATCCGCAACGGCTGGCTCTTGTCGACCCCGGCGCTGGTCGTCCTGGCCTTCGCC
>CAMFIX010000545.1 GCA_945952425.1 uncultured Pseudorhodobacter sp.
GCTCGGAGATGTGTATAAGAGACAGGGCATAGAACTGCCAGGCGACATAGGTCATCTTCAGCTGGCCCCAGATGCCTTCCCAGTTCTGCTGCACGCCGTTGTTCCACGGCGTCGCCTGCCAGGTGCCCAGGTGAGGCACCCAGTATTCGTTGCTGCCCGCCGCCGCCGGACGACCGGAGGTGAAGCGCACCGAGTAATAGCCGTCCGTCGCCTTGTAGATCGGCGACAGGCCGGTCTTGTAGGGGTCGGTGATGCGCTGGTGGGCGACATGCTCGCCGTCGGTCATCAGCACGATCACCTTCTGGGTCGCGTTGCTGTAGTCGAAGGGGCGGTCCTGCAGGCTCGAAGACATCTTGCCCTTGGCGATGAAGCCGGCATAGGCGGGGCGCAGGCTGGGGTCGATCATCGTGGCGCCCCATTTCATGCCCAAGGTGATCGACGTGTTGCCGCCCGCCTGCAAGGCATTGATTTCGTTCTTCAACGTCGCAGGGTCGGAAGAGGGCAGGCGCACCACGTTCACCGTCGTGGGCTTGCAGAAGGCCGAAGAATAGTTCGGCACCGCGTAATTCGTGTCGGTCGCCGAGACATAGCCGTTCAGCTTGTTGGTGCCATAGGCGATGTCGGCATAGGCCATCATCGGCATCGGCAGCGTGGTCGGGATCGCCTGGGCGTTGAAGGCGCTGTCGGGGATCTCGACGCAGTTCACATCCTGCACATTGGCGATGTTGGTCAGCTTGAAGGCGGTGCGCAGGTCGGGCCCGATGTTGACTTGCGCGTTGTAGGGCACGATGGCGATCGAGACGCGGTGATGAGTGTCATTGGCCATAACCGTATCGACGAACTCGCTGGCGGCGACTTTCAGATTGGCGATCTTCTGCCCGCTCATCGAGCCCGAGACGTCCAGCACCAGGACGATCTCGACATTCTGGATCGACTGGGTGGCCTCGGAATTGCCGCGGATGTCGAAACGGTCGATCCCCAGCATCGGCAAGAAGAACTTGCGGCCGTCGACATAGCCATCGGCCTGGACGGTGCGGGCGTTCATGCCCTGGGTCACGGTCACGTTGCGCAGCTGGGTGGCAAGACCCGCCTTCAGCATATAGTCGCGCACCACCGCCTCGGGGTCGCGGGTGTTGCTGAGCGCCGCCGCGGCGAGGCTGCCGCGGTCGAGCGTATTGGCCAGCCGCGTGCGGGTGTATTCGGTTTCGGCCAGGCCCACCGCAAAGGTCAAGAGCATCGCCATCAGCAACAGCAGCATCAGGCCGAAGATCACCAGCGCGCCGTCTTCCTCGCGCCGGAACTTGGCGCAGGCACGGTTAACGGAAACGAACACCGAACGGAACATGGCAGAGCCCTCACACCTGACCCCCGGGCAGCCCCAATTCCGCCCGAGATATGATCCCCACCGACGTCTGGATGCCTCAAATTTGCCGCGTAACCAAAGCAAATCTGTCCAAATCGTGGTAAACGGTTTTTTGGGCGAACAATGCTGCGGCAGGCTGCGGCACTGTCTTCGAGGGGTGAACGGTGGAACATGGCATTTCAGTCGAATTCGCCGCAATCCCGCCGCAATCCTTCCGGAAATTCGAATCACTTCGAGATAAATCGGGTCATGCCGGGCCGCGGCCGGGCGTCAGGGATTGGTTAACCCCTGCCGGTGTAGAGAGGAAAAACATGCCGAGGGTCTGCCGATGCTGAAAGTTCTGGGCCATTCCTGGCCGCTGCTGCTGGGGGTCATGCTGCTGATGGTCGGCAATGGCGTCCAGGGCACGCTTCTGGGCGTGCGCGGCGCGTTGGAGCATATGACCACCTTCCAGCTGTCGGTGGTGATGTCGTCCTATTTCGCGGGCTTCCTCTTCGGTTCGCGCATGGCGCCCTCGATGATCCGGCGGGTGGGGCATGTGCGGGTGTTTTCCGCGCTGGGCTCGCTGATCTCGGCGGTGCTGGTCCTCTATCCCCTGTGGCTGGACTGGGGCGCCTGGTCGGCCATGCGCGTCGTCATCGGCTTTTGCTTCAGCGGCATCTATGTCACGGCCGAAAGCTGGCTGAACAACACCGCCACGAACGAGACGCGGGGCCAGGCTTTGTCGGCCTATATGATCGTGCAGATGCTGGGCATCATCGCCAGCCAGGGCTTGCTCGCGATGGGCGATCCGACCGGGTTCGGGCTCTTCATCATCCCTTCCGTGCTGGTGAGCCTGGCTTTCATGCCGATCCTGCTGGCCGACACACCTGCGCCGACCTTCGACGACGCGCGGCGCATGCCCTTCCGGCGGCTTTGGGCGACATCGCCTTTGGGCTGCACGGGGATGCTTCTGACGGGGGGGATTTTCGCGGGGATGTTCGGCATGGCCTCGGTCTGGGGGCAGATGGCGGGCTTGAGCCTGCAGCAGATCGCGGCCTTCGGCGCGTCGCTTTATATCGGCGGGCTGGTGCTGCAATATCCCGTGGGCTGGGTCAGCGACCGGATGGACCGGCGCAAGCTCATCATGGTCCTGTCGCTCTTCGCCACGGCGGTGATGGCGGTGGCGGGTTTCGCGCCCCTGCCGTTCTGGGCGATCCTGGTGGTCGCGCTGCTTTT
>CAMFIX010000546.1 GCA_945952425.1 uncultured Pseudorhodobacter sp.
GCGTGACGAAGCGCGCCACGCCGTGGTGCTTGGGCGTCGGCTGCAGATACTGGCCGATGGTCAGGAAATCGACATCCGCCGCGCGCATGTCGTCCATCACCTGGCGGACCGCGGGCGCATCCTCGCCCAGGCCCACCATGATGCCGGACTTGGTGAAAATGGTCGGATCGAGCTCTTTCACCCGCTGCAACAGCCGCAGGGAATGGAAATAGCGCGCCCCGGGACGGACCTCGGGGTAAAGGCCCGGCACAGTTTCGAGGTTGTGGTTGAAGACATCCGGGCGGGCCTGGACGACGACCTCCAGCGCGGAAGGATCGCATTTCAGGAAGTCGGGGGTCAGGACTTCGATGGTGGTCTGGGGCGCCCGGTGACGGATGGCGCGGATCGTCTGGGCGAAATGCTCGGCTCCGCCGTCGCCCAGGTCGTCGCGGTCGACCGAGGTGACCACGACATGGTTCAGCCCCAGCTCGGCCACCGCATGGGCGACGCGGCCGGGCTCGAACGCGTCCAGCGCCTGGGGCTTGCCGGTCGCGATGTTGCAGAAGGTGCAGCCGCGGGTGCAGATCTCGCCCATGATCATCATGGTGGCGTGGCCCTGGCTCCAGCACTCGCCCACGTTCGGGCATCCGGCCTCCTCGCAGACCGTGACCAGCTTTTTCTCGCGCAGGATGTCGCGGGTCTGCTTGTAGCCTTCGGAGGTCGGCGCCTTGACCCTGATCCAGGCCGGTTTCTTCGGCTGGGGATTGTCGGGACGATGCGCCTTTTCGGGGTGGCGTTCCTCGGGGATCTTCAGGTCGCGCATCACACCTCCCTGGGGCACGGGCCCGCAATATTTCCCCGTTACATAGCCTTTGACCCATGCGACGAAAAGGTGTTCCGTGCGAAGGGCATGGCTGCCATGCATTTGCGGGTGGGGATTTCAGGGGGCGCGCGATGGCCGAAGATTGGGGCAAGTGGCAAAAGGAATGGGCGAAGTTCGAGCCCAAGGCGAAAAAGCTGTCGCTGGCGGCGGGCGAAAAGCTCTTGGCCGCGGTGAATGCGCGCGACAAGCTGTTGGAGACGCATGAGAAGGCCTTCGAGGATGCCGTGGTCAAGGCCTGGGAAAAGGGCACCAAGGGCAAGGGCCTGGACGAATTCCTGAAGGACAAGGGGGTGTCGGATGCGAAAAAGCTGCTGGACACCGACCGCCGGCTTTTGGTCAACGAGCTTTACGAGGTGAAGGTCTATTCCGACGAATGCGACGCCTTGGCCAAGCCGATCGACAAGCTGACCGATGCGATGGGCAAGGCGATCAAATCGACCAAGGAGAAATCGCCCGAGCGCGACAAGGCGAAGAAATTGTTCGAGGAAATCCAGGCCAAGCTGAAGGACATCCACGAGGCGAGCCACCTGCATTACAAGCTCGACAAGTTCCTCCTGGCCTTCAACCAGCAATACGACAAGTGGCTGGCGCACCAGGTCGCCGATGCCCTGAAGCGCACCAAGGAGAAGGACGACGACGACCTGCCCGCTCCGCTGGAGGAGAAGAAGCTGAAGGTCTCGGTCGCCGAGGCGGGCCAGCTGCGGGCGGCGATGGACAAGGCGATGAAGGCCGCGCGCGAGGATGCGGCGGGCGACGGCAAGAAGGCCGCGGGGCTGGCGAAAGTGGCGCAGAAGGCGCTGGAAGAGCTGAAGAAGCTCGCCATGCGGATGAAGGGCCTGCGCGAGAAATACAAGAAAGAGATCGCCGGGGCGAAGGACGACAAGATCGGCGACGCGCTGGAGGATGTGGCAGAGCTCTTTGCGACGGCCGAGAAGGACTACAAGGCCTTCATGGTGGAGCTCGCCAAGGCGCTGAAGGGGAAGTGAGGGCGGCGGGTTGAAACCCGCCCTACCCCGGCCGTCAGGCCTATTCCCGCCACGCCCGGGGCCTCGATCCGACGCGGGAAGCGGCGCCCCCAAAGGAAAAGGGGCGCCCGTCCCCTGGCGCCCCTTGGCCCGGCTGTCCTGCCCGGGCGAAAGCCGGTCTGGCCTCACCCGATCAGCGGGCCCGAGCGGCCATAGGTCTCGTCGTAATGGCGGCGCAGGCGTTGCAGGGCGATGCGCAGCACGATCTTGCCCGAGCGCGCCGCCCAGCCCATGCGGCGCTCGGCCGCCTCGATGCCCTCCAGGAAACAGCAGACCCGCAAGGCCACGTCGCCGAGGCCCGGGCCAAGGTCGCGCAAGGCCAGCGCCACCCGGTCGCGCGCCGCCCGCGGGCCTTCCGCCAGCCCGCTGTCGCCGCGAAAGCCGCCGCGGTCGCCGCCGGTCAGGAAACGCTCCCAGTTCTGCGCGACGCGGGGGCCCATCTGGGCGAGTTCGTAATCCTCGCGCAGACGCTCGGCCGCATCGACGAGCTCGGGCGCGAGGAACACCTGCCCATCCTTGTCGCGCCGCCGCCCCAGCACCGCCACCGGGCTTTCGGCCAGGTTATAGCGCATGCGCCGCGGCCCCTCTTCGGTCGCGATCTCGCGCGTGGCCCATTCGCGGTGCTGATGTGTAATGACCCAGCTGAATCTGCACAGGTTAAGCTGCTAATGCGAATGCCTCAG
>CAMFIX010000547.1 GCA_945952425.1 uncultured Pseudorhodobacter sp.
GAGGAGAGATAGCGCAGGGTCACATCCTCGGCCGCGGCGGGGGTGGCCAGGAGGGCCAAGGCGAGAAGGGTCTTCATGGGTCTTCCTTTCTGAAAGATCAGCGCGGTTCGGCCCAGGCGCAGAGCCGCTTTTGCAGGGCGACGAGCAGGGCATTGGCGCCGAGGCCAAGGCTCGCCAGGAGAAGGATCGCCCCGAACATCAGGGGGATTTCGAAATTGTATTGGGCGTTCAGCACCTGGAACCCGAGCCCGCGGTTCGCCCCGATCATCTCGGCTGCGATCAGCAGCAGAAGCGAGGTCGTGGCCGACAGGCGCAGGCCGACGAAGATTTGCGGCACGGCGGCGGGCAGGATGACGCGGGTGAAGGTGGTGGCCTGGCTCGCGCCGTAGATCCGGGCCATCTCGATCAGCTTGGGATCGACCTGTTTCACCCCGCCGATGGTGGCCAGCAGGATCGGGAACAAGGTCGCCCAGAAGATCACGAAGACCTTGGAGGTCTCGCCCAGCCCGAGGAACAGGATGAAGACCGGATAAAGTGCCAACGCCGAGGTCTGGCGGAACAGCTGCAGGATCGGGTCCAGCGCCGCCTCGATGGCGCGGAACTGGCCCATGACGAGGCCGAGCGGGATGCCAAGCGCCACGGCGAAGCCGAAGGCCAGCCCCGAGCGCTGCAGCGAGATCGCGATGTCGGGCAAGAGCCGTCCCGAGGTCAGCGCCTTGATCAGCGCCGCCACGATCACATCCAAGGGCGGAAAGATCGCCGGGTTGACGAGGCCGGTCGAACTCGCCCCCTGCCACAGCGCGAGGAAGGCCAGAAGCACGCCATAGCGCCGGGCGGCGGCGCCAAGGCTCCCCCCGACCCGGCGGAGGAGGTCGGGGCCGGGGGACGCTTGCGTGTCGATGCTCTGCCAGGTCATCGCTCACTCCGCCGCGAGGATTTTGGAGACGGGGGCTTGCGCGGCCCAGCGGTTCTGCGGGAAGGGCAGGCCGAGGTTTTCCCTCAGGGTCTTGCCCTCGTAGGCGGTGCGGCAAAGGCCGCGGCGCTGCAGCTCGGGGATCACCAGGTCGACGAAATCGTCCAGGCCCGTGGGCAGCCAGGGCGGCAGGATGTTGAACCCATCCGCGGCGCCGTCCTGGAACCAGTCCTCCAGCGTGTCGACGATGGTCTCGGCCGTGCCCAGGATGGTGAAATGCCCGCGGGCCGAGGCGACATGCTGGTAAAGCTGGCGGATGGTGAAGTTGTTCTCGTCGGCGATCTGGCGGATCAGCGCCTGACGCGACTTCATCCCCTCGGTCGGCGGGGCGGGGGGCAAGGGGCCGTCGAGGTCATAGCCCCTCAGGTCCAGGGTGCCCCCGGTCAGGCCGTTCAACAGGCCCACCCCATCCTCGGGCAGGATCAGCGCGGTCAGCCGGTCGTATTTCGCCTGGGCTTCCTCTTGCGTGCGGCCGATGAAGGGCGAGACGCCGGGCATCACCAGGATCTGGTCGGGATCGCGCCCCAAGGCCCGGGCGCGGGCCTTGATATCGGCATAGAACGCCTGCGCGGTGTCCTTCCTCTGATGGGCGGTGAAGATCACCTCGGCATGGGTGGCGGCGAAGTCGCGGCCGTCTTCGGACTGGCCGGCCTGCACGATGACCGGGTGACCTTGCGCCGAGCGGCTGACGTTCAGCGGCCCCTTCACCTGGAAATGCGACCCCTTGTGGTCGGCGGCATGGACCTTGGCGGGGTCGAAGTAACGCCCCGTCTCGCGGTCGCGCAGGAAGGCGTCGTCCTCGAAACTGTCCCAGAGCTTTTTCACCACCTCGACATGTTCATGCGCGCGGGCATAGCGGGCGGCATGGGGCGGCTGCACCGACAGGTTGAAGTTCTGCGCAGAGGCGTCGCCCGTCGTCGTCACCACGTTCCAGCCCGCGCGGCCCTCCGAGATCAGGTCCAGCGAGGCGAATTTGCGGGCGGTCGTATAGGGCTCTTCATAGGTCGAAGAGGCGGTGGCGATGAAGCCGATGTCGGGCACCAGGGGGGCGAGGGCGGAGAAGAGCGTCACCGGCTCGAACCCCGCCACTTTCGCATTGCCGCCCTCGATCCCGCCGCCGAAGCTGACGGTCAGACCATCGGCCAGGAAATAGGCGTCGAAAAGGCCGCGCGCGGCGGTTTTCGCCAGTTGCAGGTGAAAGGCGAAGTTGGTCGCCCCGTCCAGAGGGCTGTCGGGATGGCGCCAGGCGGCCACGTGCTGGCCACCGCCGGGCAGGAAGGCGCCGAGACGGATCTTGCGGGTCATGATGGGCTCCTTATTCCGCGGCCAGCGCATAGGCGCGGCCGAGCCAGGGCCCGAACTGCCCCACGGCGCGGTCCAGTCGCGCCAGAAGCGCGGGCGCGGTCGGTTGGCCTTCGGTGAAGTCGGCGGCAGTGGCATAGACCGCGGTCGGCAGCGTCGCGGCCTCGAAAAAGGCGAAGAGCGGGCGCAGCTGGTGTTCGACGACCAGCGCATGTTTGTCGCCGCCCCCCGTCGCCAGCAAGAGAACCGGCTTGCCCGCCAGCGCCTCGGGTTGCAGC
>CAMFIX010000548.1 GCA_945952425.1 uncultured Pseudorhodobacter sp.
CCGAGCCCCCGATCCTGCGACTCCGATCCCCCGAACCGCACCCTTGCCCGAATCTCCCCCCTCCCCTACCGTCCGTGTCACTGAAACAACGATAACAAATCGAGCAGGCACATGATGAGGCAGGACGACGCGATGTCCCCGGGCTGGGGGGCATGGGCGGCATAACCACATCCACCCCCGACTTCTTCGTCTGCGACTTCTTCGGCGCGACCCCGAAACACGATCTCGCCGCGATGGAGCATCCGCTCTTCTCGCTCGCCACCCGCCCCGACCTGCGGGTGGTCAGCTATGCCCATAACGACACCACGATCACCGTGACCCCCTCGGTCAAGGGCCGGGCCACGATCTTCGATGCCGATATCCTGATCTTCTGCATCAGCCAGCTGATGGCCGCGCTCAACGCCGGCCAGGCCACCGCCAGGCGCCTGACGCTGACCGCACATGACCTGCTGCTGGCCACCGGGCGCGAGACCTCCGGCGACGGCTACCAGCGCCTGCGCGAGGCCTTCGAGCGCCTGGCGGGCACCCGCATCACCACCAATATCGTCACCGGCGACACCGAGACCACCTCCGGCTTCGGCCTGATCGAGGCCTGGGAGATCGTGCGCCGCACCCGCGCCGGCCGCATGGTCTCGGTCACGGTCACGCTTTCGGAATGGCTCTATCGCGCGGTCCTGTCGAAATCGGTCCTCACCCTCAGCCGCGATTACTTCGGGCTGCGCAAACCCCTCGAACGCCGCCTCTATGAACTGGCCCGCAAACATTGCGGCCGCCAGCCGGAATGGCGCATCGGCCTCGAGACCCTCCTGAAGAAATCCGGCTCCGCCTCGCCCCGCCGCGTCTTCCGCGCCATGCTGCGCGAGACGATCAAATCCGATGGCCTGCCCGATTACACGATGGCCGAAGAGCCGGGCGATGTCTTCCTCTTCACCCCCCGCAGTCTCGTCGAGGCCCCGCCCCGTCCTGCGCCCCGCACGGCCCCCCTCGCGCCAGAGACCCATGCCGAGGCCCGCCGCCGTGCTCCCGGCGCCGATGTCTATGCGCTGGAAGCGCTCTGGCGCGCCGAGACGCCGAAGGCCCCGCGCGACCCCGATGCTGCCTTCCTCGCCTGGCTGGGGCGGCTTTGACAAAGCAAAACCCCGGCCGCAAGGACCGGGGTTTTCCGAAATCGAAAGGCGTTGGCCTCAGGCCGCGCGGCGCTTGCGGCGCAGGAAGGGCACCACGACCAGCGAGCCCAGCAGCAGCCCCGCGGCCGGAACCGGCACGGCCGGCACATCGGTGTCGACGGTGATCGACGAGACATAGAAGGCGGTGTTGGTCCGCGCCCCGATGCCGATCGCGGTGCCCGAATAGGCCGGGCTGGTGAAGTTCACGGTCGGCGCCACGGTGCCGGAATCGGCCACCGCATCGCCCGCGCCATTGGTGAAGATGATATAGTTGCCGGAGCCGTTGAAGAAGGTCACCTGGGTCAGGCGCACGGCCTGGCTGAAGACGAAGTTCAGCGCTTCGCGGGTCAGGTTCGACACGCCGTTGACGGCCGAATTGCCATCCGAGCCCGAGAGGAACTCGCCGAGCCCGCCGAGTTCGTTGACGAGCTCGCTGCCCGGCGCCGCGACGAGCGTCTTGGCCGAGCCGCCGGTCGCGGCGAAGGTCATGGTCGCGACATCCAGCGACAGCGGGCCTTGGGTGAAATGCGAGCCGGCCGATTCCCCGAAATTGAACGTATAGGTCGCGGCCGAAGCGGATTGGGCGCCCAAGGCGAAGGCACCGGCGGCGATGAGGGTCTTCAGAACGGTCATGCGGGGCATTTTTTTCACCATGGAATGGGGTACGGGTTGAGATGGGAGAATTTTAGTCTCTCGGTAATTTTTCTCAACTTGCATCGACATCTTAACCTTGATTCCGCAGATTTTTCGCAGTTTGCGCGCCTTTGCTGCAACAGGTTAGGCTTTGGGAAAGGATGAAGGGCTAGGCTGGACGAAACCGGGTCTCCGGGCATGTGCAGGGCAGGCATGGCACTCGTCTTGATCTTTTCCGGCCTTCTGGCGGCCGTCGCGGCCGGGGTCGCGATGCTGGTCGCGGGCGCAGGTTTCCTTGCAGCTCTGGGGGCTTACATGGGGGCCGGGGTCTGCGGCACGCTCTGCGCGGCCCTTGTGGTTTTCCTGCGCCGCCCGCGCGGCCTGAACCTGTCCGAAGGGCAGATCCCCACGGGTTGAGGCCTGGCCGAAGCGCCCGGACCCTCGTCCCCCCCTGCAAAGACCCCATGGTGCGCCCAGGCACGGGGCCATGCAGGCCCATAGGTGCAGGATTTGCATCCGCACAACCTTTCCGTGACCCGATTGTCGCCATCTTGCTGACAAATCGCGGCTCTCTGCTGACCCAAGGCCCCCAGGCCCCCGATTCGCCCCGGTCCTTTCCGCGAGACTTGCCCCATGCCCAATGCCAATGCCGCCCAGACGCTTCCTTCCGGTACGGGCCTTTCGGACCCCAGTCTTTCCTTCGGTCTGAACCAGGTGTCGGACTGGTCGCCTGCGATG
>CAMFIX010000549.1 GCA_945952425.1 uncultured Pseudorhodobacter sp.
GGACAGATGTCGGATAAGGAAGGCTCGGGCCGGTTGGTCCGGGCGCTGGACTGGAAGGGAGCCTTCTGGGTTGCGGCCGGTGTGCCGCCGCTGGTGCTCTTCTCGATCGGCGGGATCGCGGGGACGACGGGGAAACTCGCCTTCGTGGTCTGGATGATCTCGATGGTGATGGGCTTCCTGCAAAGCTTCACCTATGCCGAAATGGCGGGGATGTTCGGCAACAAGTCGGGCGGCACCTCGGTTTACGGGGCGACGGCCTGGCTGCGCTATTCCAAGCTGATCGCGCCTTTGTCGGTCTGGTGCAACTGGTTCGCCTGGTCGCCCGTGCTGTCCTTGGGCTGCGCCATCGCGGCGGGCTATATCCTGAACGCGCTCTTCCCGATCCCGGCCTCTGACGCGCCTGCGGTGCTGGACTGGGTCACCGCGCATCTGGCCAGCTATACCGAGACGACGCAATCGGTCGTCGATTACATCGCCGCCCATGCCGGCACGGCGCCTGCCGATGCGATCAAGGCGGTCGCCACGGCCGATGCCGTCACGGCGCTGACCCCGGCTTTCCGCCTGTGGGAGGCGGCCTCGGTCACCATCCCCGGCCTCGGCACGCTGCATTTCAACTCGACCTTCGTGGTCGGCGTCGCGCTGATGCTGGTCATCATCCTGATCCAGGAGCGCGGGATCGCCTCGACCGCCAGCGCGCAAAAGTGGCTGGCGATCATCGTCCTGGTGCCCTTGCTGCTGGTCGGCCTCGTGCCGATCTTCACCGGCCAGATTTCCAGCATGAATGTCACGGGCCTGGTGCCGCCGACCGCCGCCTATTCGGGCGTCGATGGGGTGTGGAGCATCGGCGGCTGGACGCTGTTCCTCGGCGGGCTTTATATCGCGGCCTGGTCGACCTACGGGTTTGAAACCGCGGTCTGCTATACCTCGGAACTGAAGAACCCCAAGACCGACACGTTCAAGGCGATCTTCTTCTCGGGCTTGCTGTGCATCGTCTTCTTCTTCCTGATCCCCTTCGCCTTCCAGGGCGTGCTGGGGCAGGAGGGCATGCTGGCCTCGGGCATCGTGGACGGGACCGGCGTGGGCGAGGCCTTGGGCAACATGATCCACGGCGGCAAGGTCGTCACGCAGATTTTCGTCATCCTGATGATCCTGGCGCTTTTCCTGTCGATCATGACCGCCATGGCGGGCTCGTCGCGGACGCTGTACCAGGGCTCCAAGGACGGCTGGCTGCCCAAGTATCTGTCGGGCGTCAACAAGCATGGCGCGCCGAACAAGGCGATGTGGACCGACTTCACCTTCAACGTCTTCCTGCTGGCCCTGGCCTCGGACGTCGGCGGCTATTTCTACGTGCTGGCGATCTCGAACGTCGGTTACATCCTCTTCAACTTCCTGAACCTGAACGCTGGCTGGATACACCGCATCGACAGCGCCCATATGGAGCGGCCGTGGAAGGCGCCGACCTGGCTTTTGACGGTGAACACCTGCCTTGCCTTCGTCAATGCGCTGTTCCTTGGCGCGGGGGCCAAGGTCTGGGGCTATTCCGGGGCGCTGACCTCGGGCGTGATCTTCGCCGCCCTGATCCTGCCGGTCTTCTGGTTCCGCCACTACTACCAGGACGGCGGCAAGTTCCCGAAAGAGGCCTATGACGACCTCGGCCTGAAAGAGGGCGACCTGGGCGAGCGCAAGGCGGGCATCCTTCCTTACGTCGCGCTGGTCGCGGGCATCTGCGTCGTGCTTTGGGCGAACTGGTTCTTCACCCTGCCGCCGGCGTAAAAACCCTGAAATCGCAAGGGGGCAGCCAAGTGCTGCCCCCTTTTTCATCTTCATCGGCGAAGTTTCCCTATGAAGAAAGAAAGTTGCACTTGAGTGTTGATTTCTGGCGGAAGCAAAGCCAGACTTCGGAAAAATGACCAATACCGGGGAGGTATGCATGACGAATTCCTGGCGATTCTCGACCTTGGCGGACCGGCATCGCGCCTTGGGCTCGAAGCTTGAAGACTGGTCGGGCATGGGCACGGCCTGGAGCTATGACGGCGATCCGAATGCCGAATACATGGCGATCCGCACCAAGGCGGGGCTGATGGATGTCTCTGGGCTGAAGAAGGTGCACATCACCGGCCATGCGGCCAGCCATGTGATCGAGCGCGCCACGACCCGCAATGTCGAAAAGCTGATGCCGGGCCGCGCGATCTATGCCTGCATGTTGAACGACGCGGGCAAGTTCGTCGACGACTGCATCATCTATCGCATGGGGCCGAACTCGTTCACCGTGGTCCATGGCTCGGGCCAGGGGCATGAGCAGCTGACCATGGCCGCCACCGGGCGCGACGTGTCGATCCGCTTCGACGAGAACCTGCACGACCTGTCGCTGCAGGGCCCGCTGGCGGTGGATTTCCTGGAGCGTCACATCCCCGGCGTCCGCGCGCTGCCCTATATGTCCCACATGCCCGCGAGCCTTTATGGCAAGCCCATCACCCTGTCGCGCACCGGCTATACCGGCGAGCGCGGCTATGAGATCTTCGTGCGCGGCCAGGACG
>CAMFIX010000550.1 GCA_945952425.1 uncultured Pseudorhodobacter sp.
AGCGCCAGGCCCGCCAATTCGGCCTCGATCTCTTCGATGGTCATCGCATCGCCCCCCTTGGTCTTTCCCCCAGAATGGCGGAAAGGTCCGCAGAGTCAAATGGTCAGGGTATCGCCCCGATGCCGCGCAGGAGGATGGTCTTGACCTCGTCCGTCGCCTGGCGCCAATCGGCATCCGACAGGGGCCCGCGGTTCAAGGTTGCGATCTGGTGGCCGAAATCGGCGTAATGCTGGGTCGTGGCCCAGATCATGTAAAGCAGGTGGCGGGGCGCGATGGGCCGGATGCGGCCTTCCGCGATCCAGGCCTCGATGCGGGCGATGCGGCCATTGGTCCAGTCGCGCAAAGTGGTTTCCAGGTAATCCTGGATCACCGGCGCGCCGTGCATCACCTCATAGGCCCAGACCTTGGACCCATCGGGGTGGCTGCGCGAGATCGCCATCTTCGCCTCGATATAGGCGCCGATCCCGAGCGCCGGATCGTCCGAAGTGTCCATCGCCTCGGCGGCCTCAAGCCAGATTTCGAAGATGTTCTGCACCACGCGGCGATAGAGGTCTTCCTTGGTGGCGAAGTAGTAATGCAGGTTCGCCTTGGGCAGCCCCGCCATATCGGCGATCAGCTGCATCGTGGCGCCGCCGAAGCCCGCCTCGGCAAAGACCTTCTCGGCGGCCGCCAGGATCAGCGCCTCGTTGGCCTGCCGGATTTCCGTGCGGCGCGAGGGGCGGGCGGGGTCTCTTGGGCTCTCATTCATCGCGGGCCTGCAGATAAGACTTGACCGCTTGGTCAGGTCGGGCGTTCAATCTGACCATAAGGTCAGGAAAAGAGTCGCATCAAGGGGCATGAGACCCCGAGGCGGCAGGGAGACGGAAATGGCGGCTTTCGGCGAGAATCATCGCGTGGATTCGGCGCGGCTTTGGGCGTCCTTGGAAGAGATGGCGCTGATCGGCCCGGGCGTGGCAGGAGGCTGCAACCGCCAGACGCTGACCGATGCCGATGCCGAGGGGCGCAGGCTCTTCCAACGCTGGTGCGAGGCGGCCGGAATGACGATGGGCGTCGACACGATGGGCAACATGTTCATGACGCGCGCCGGGACCGACCCGCAGGCTTTGCCGGTCTATATGGGCAGCCATCTGGATACCCAGCCCACCGGGGGCAAGTATGACGGGGTCTTGGGCGTGCTGGGCGCGCTGGAGGTCGTCCGCACGATGAACGACCTTGGGGTGAAGACGAAGCATCCCATCGTGGTGACCAACTGGACGAACGAAGAGGGCGCGCGCTTTGCCCCGGCCATGCTGGCCAGCGGCGTCTTCGCGGGCATCCATACCGAGGATTATGCCAAGGGTCGGCGCGACCTGGACGGCGCGGTCTTCGGCGAAGAGCTGAAGCGCATCGGCTGGGAGGGCTCGGAGCCCACCGGCGCCCGCAAGATGCACGCGATGTTCGAGCTGCATATCGAGCAGGGGCCGATTCTGGAGGCCGAGGGCAAGACGATTGGGGTGGTCACCCATGGGCAAGGCCTCTGGTGGCTGGAGATCACCCTGACCGGCAAGGACGCCCATACCGGCAGTACGCCGATGAACATGCGGGTGAATGCGGGCCTCGGCATGGCGCGGATCACCGAGCGCGTCCATCAGATCGCCATGGCGCATCAGCCCAACGCAGTGGGCGCGGTGGGGCAGGTGAAGGTCTTCCCGAACTCGCGCAACGTGATCCCGGGGAAGGTGGTGTTTACCGTCGACATCCGCTCCCCCGAGCTGGAGAAGCTGACCCTGATGCGCGGCGAGGTCGAACGCGCGGCGGCCGCGGTGGCGGCCGAGCTGGGCTTGGGGATTGCGATTGAAGCGGTCGGCCATTTCGACCCGGTGACCTTCGACCCGGGGCTTGTCTCGGTGGTCCGCCAGAAGGCCGAGGCGCTGGGTTACCCCCATATGAACATCGTGTCGGGCGCGGGCCACGACGCCTGCTGGATCAACCGCGTGGCCCCCACGGTCATGATTATGTGCCCCTGCGTGGACGGCCTCAGCCACAACGAGGCCGAAGCGATCAGCGAGGAATGGGCGGCGGCCGGGGCGGATGTGATGCTGCACGCGGTCTTGCAGGTGGCAGAGGTGGTGGAGTGAGGCTGGTGGCCGCTCGGCTGGAGAGAATGAGGTAGCCGCGTGCTTACTGAGTGGGAGGCAAGGATCTTGGGTATCGTCGGCTTGCTATTGTGCGCGACGGTTCCAGTCCAAGTGCTTCTTGAGGTCGGCTACTGGCTTAGATTTGGCTACTGGTACGGGGCCGACGTGAGTGGCCTCTTTGGAGCCAAGTTGACGCATGGTTTAACTTCGACGGGTTGGGCTGGGGTAGACTACATTGTTGAAAATGCACTCAAGTGTTGGGTTTGCTTGCCGATTGGGGCAATTGGGCTCGGGCTTCTGAAACTTGCAGAGTGGTGAAAGAGAGAACCGATCATGACCACCATCATCAAAAACGGCACCATCGTCACCGCCGGCCTCACCTACAAGGCCGACGTG
>CAMFIX010000551.1 GCA_945952425.1 uncultured Pseudorhodobacter sp.
GGGCTGGACTGGCACGAGACCTCGAAGGACGGCGCGGTGACGCTGGAGCCGATCTTCTGTCTGGGGCTCTGCGCCTGCGGCCCGGCGGCTTTGGTCGACGGCAAGCTGGTCGGGCGGCTGGATGAGGCCAAGCTGGATGCGATCATCGGGGGCCTGAAATGATGAAGATTTATCTTCCCCTGGATTCTGCGGCGGTGGCCTTGGGCGCCGATGATGTGGCGGTGGCGGTGCTGGCCGAGGCGGCCAAGCGCGGCGTCAAGGTCGATCTGGTGCGCAATGGCTCGCGCGGGATGGTCTGGCTGGAGCCCCTGGCCGAGGTCGTGACCGAAGCGGGCCGGATGGCTTTTGGCCCGATGGAGCCCGGCGATGCGGCGGGGCTGTTCGGCGACCTGGCCGCCCATCCGAAGGCCTTGGGCCTGACCGAGGATCTGCCCTGGATGAAGGGCCAGACCCGGCTGACCTTCGCCCGCGTCGGCGTGGTCGATCCGCTCTCGCTGGAAGACTACAAGGCCCATGGCGGGCTGGACGGGTTGAAGCGGGCGGTTTCCATGACCGCGCCGGAACTGGTGGCGGAAGTCACCAACTCTGGCCTGCGGGGCCGGGGCGGCGCGGGTTTTCCGACGGGCATCAAGTGGAAGACCGTCTCCGAGGCCAAGGCCGACCGGAAGTATATCGTCTGCAACGCCGACGAGGGCGACAGCGCCACCTTTGCCGACCGGATGCTGATGGAGGGCGATCCCCTGACCCTGATCGAGGGGATGGCGATTGCGGGCCTCGCCTGCGGGGCCGAGAAGGGCTTCGTCTATATCCGCAGCGAATATCCGGTGGCGATCCGCGTGATGCAGGCGGCCATCGAGGTCGCGCGGCGGGGTGGTGTGCTGGGCGATGTGCTGGGATCGGGCAAGCGCTTTGACATGGAGGTCCGCGTCGGCGCGGGCGCCTATGTCTGCGGCGAGGAAACGAGCCTTCTGAACAGCCTGGAAGGCAAGCGCGGCATCGTGCGCGCCAAGCCGCCCCTGCCCGCGCTGCAGGGCTTCATGGGCAGGCCCACCGTGGTCAACAACGTGATCTCGCTGGCCTCGGTGCCGGTGATTCTGGCCAAGGGGGCCGAGTTCTACAAGGGCTTCGGCCTGGGCCGGTCGCGCGGCACGATCCCCTTGCAGATCGCCGGGAACGTGAAGTTCGGGGGCCTTTACGAGGTGGCCTTCGGCCTGTCCTTGGGCGAGATCGTCGAGCAGATCGGCGGCGGCACGGCCAGCGGTCGCCCGGTCAAGGCGGTGCAGGTGGGCGGGCCGCTCGGCGCCTACTTCCCGAAGTCCCTCTTCGACACGCCCTTCGGCTATGAGGAATTCGCGGGCAAGGAGGGGCTGATCGGCCATGCCGGTCTGACCGTCTTTGACGACACCGCCGATATGCTCGGCATGGCGCGCTTTGCCATGGAATTCTGCGCCATCGAGTCTTGCGGCAAATGCACCCCCTGCCGGATCGGCGCGGTGCGGGGCGTGGAAACCGTCGACCGCATCGCCAAGGGCGACATGGACGCGAAACCCCTGCTGATCGACCTCTGCAACACGATGAAATCGGGCTCGCTTTGCGCGCTGGGCGGCTTCACGCCCTATCCGGTCATGTCCGCCCTCACCCATTTCCCTGACGACTTCGCCGCCAAGGAGGCCGCAGAATGAAGGACTTCATCCTCCCCGACCGCGACTTCGGCACCCCTGCCTCGCGCGCGAAGCAGATGGTGACGCTGCAGATCGACGGCTTCGACGTGACCGTGCCCGAGGGCACCTCGATCATGCGCGCGGCGGCCGAAATCGGCATCCAGGTGCCGAAGCTCTGTGCGACCGACTCGGTGGACGCCTTCGGCTCCTGCCGGCTGTGTCTGGTGGAAATCGAGGGCCGCAACGGCACGCCCGCCTCTTGCACCACGCCCGTGGCGCCGGGGATCAAGGTCCACACCCAGAACGCCAAGCTGGCCCAGCTGCGCAAGGGGGTGATGGAGCTTTACATCAGCGACCACCCGCTGGACTGCCTGACCTGCAGCGCCAATGGCGATTGCGAGCTGCAGGATATGGCGGGCGCCGTTGGGCTCCGCGATGTGCGCTATGAGGCGGTGGAAACCCACTTCCGCCCGCGCAACAATGGCGAGGCGAACCCCCAATACCTCGCCAAGGACAATTCCAACCCCTATTTCAGTTATGATCCGGCGAAATGCATCGTCTGCTCGCGCTGCGTCCGGGCCTGCGAAGAGGTCCAGGGCACTTTCGCGCTGACCATCTCGGGCCGGGGCTTTGACAGCCGCGTTTCGGCGGGCCTGAAGTCGGACACGTTCCTGACCTCGGATTGCGTCAGCTGCGGCGCCTGCGTGCAGGCCTGCCCGACCGGGACGCTGCAGGAAAAGTCGGTGATCGAGCTGGGGACGCCGCAGCGCGAGGTCATCACGACCTGCGCCTATTGCGGCGTCGGCTGCCAGTTCAAGGCCGAGATGCGCGGCGATGAACTCGTCCGCAT
>CAMFIX010000552.1 GCA_945952425.1 uncultured Pseudorhodobacter sp.
GCGCATCCCCTGGCCAAGGATGTCGTCCTGTCCATGATCTCGCTGGACTATTCGCATACTTTGATGGCCAGCGCCGGGCACCAGGCCGAAGCCGCGCTGGAAGAGACGATCGAAAAATACAAGGGCAACTACATCCTGGCCGTCGAGGGCAACCCGCCCCTGAACGAGGACGGGATGTTCTGCATCGTCGGCGGCAAGCCCTTTGTCGAACAGCTGAAGCGGGTGGCCAAGGATGCCAAGGCGGTGATCGCCTGGGGGGCCTGCGCATCTTATGGCTGCGTGCAGGCGGCGGCTCCGAACCCGACGCAGGCGACGCCGGTCCACAAGGTCATCACCGACAAGCCGCTGATCAAGGTGCCCGGCTGCCCGCCGATTGCCGAGGTGATGACGGGCGTCATCACCTATATGCTGACCTTCGACCGCCTGCCGGAACTGGACCGCCAGGGACGGCCCGCGATGTTCTATGGCCAGCGCATCCACGACAAATGCTATCGCCGCCCGCATTTCGACGCCGGTCAATTCGTCGAACATTGGGACGATGAAAACGCCCGCAAGGGCTATTGCCTCTATAAAATGGGCTGCAAGGGGCCGACGACCTATAACGCCTGCTCGACGGTGCGCTGGAACGAGGGGACGTCCTTCCCGATTCAATCCGGCCATGGCTGCATCGGCTGTTCCGAGGATGGATTCTGGGATCAGGGGTCGTTCTATGACCGGCTGACCAATATCAAGCAGTTCGGCATCGAGGCCAATGCGGATCAAATCGGCATGACGGCGGCCGGGGTCGTTGGCGGTGCGGCGGCGGTGCATGCCGCGGTCAGCGCCTTGAAACGGGCGCAGAAGAAGCAAGAGAAAGTGGAGGGTTAAGCCATGGGAGCGACGCCGAACGGCTTCAACCTCGACAATTCCGGCCAGCGCATCGTGGTCGATCCGGTCTGCCGGATCGAGGGTCACATGCGCTGCGAGGTCAATGTGGACGAGAATGGCGTGATCCGGAACGCCGTCAGCACGGGGACGATGTGGCGGGGGCTCGAGGTCATCCTGAAGGGCCGCGACCCGCGCGACGCCTGGGCCTTTACCGAGCGCATCTGCGGCGTCTGCACCGGGACGCATGCTCTGACCTCGGTCCGCGCGGTCGAGGATGCCTTGGGCATCCAGATCCCCGAGAATGCCAATTCCATTCGCAACATCATGCAGTTGAACCTGGAAATCCACGACCACATCGTGCATTTCTACCACCTGCACGCCTTGGATTGGGTCAACCCGGTCAATGCGCTGAAGGCGGACCCCAAGGCGACGTCGGAGCTGCAACAGGCGGTCTCGCCCAGCCATCCCCTCTCCTCCCCCGGCTATTTCCGCGACGTGCAGAACCGGCTGAAGGCCTTCGTCGAAAGCGGCCAACTGGGGATCTTCAAGAACGGCTATTGGGACAACCCGGCCTATCTTCTGCCGCCCGAGGCCGACCTGATGGCGACCACCCATTACCTGGAGGCGCTGGACCTGCAGAAAGAGGTCGTCAAGGTCCACACGATCTTTGGCGGCAAGAACCCGCATCCGAACTGGCTGGTGGGCGGTGTGCCCTGTCCGATCAACCTCGACCATGTGGGGGCCGTCGGTGCCATCAACATGGAGCGGTTGAACCTGGTGTCGTCGATCATCGACAAGTGCATCGAATTCAACCGCAACGTCTATCTGCCCGATGTCGCGGCGATCGGCGGCTTTTACAAGAACTGGCTTTACGGCGGCGGGCTGAGCGGCAAGTCGGTGATGGCCTATGGCGACATCCCCGAAAATGCCAATGACTATAGCGCGGGCAACCTGCACCTGCCGCGGGGCGCCATCATCGACGGCAACCTGAACGAGGTCCATGACGTGGACCAGCGCGACCCGGAGCAGATTCAGGAATTCGTCGATCACTCCTGGTATGATTATGGCGCGCCCGGCAAGGGTCTGCACCCCTGGGACGGCGTGACTCAGCCGAAGTTCGAACTGGGGCCGAATGCCAAGGGCACCAAGACCAATATCGAACAGCTGGACGAGGCCGCGAAATACTCCTGGATCAAGGCGCCGCGCTGGAAGGGTCATGCGATGGAGGTGGGGCCCCTGGCGCGCTATGTCGTGGGCTATGCCAAGGGGCATGAAGACATCAAGAACCAGGTCGATACGTTCCTTGGGCAGATGGGCCTGCCGATGAGTGCCTTGTTCTCGACGCTGGGGCGCACGGCGGCCCGCGCGCTGGAGTCGGAATATTGCGGGCGGCTGCAGAAGCATTTCTTCGACAAGCTGGTGACCAATATCAAGAACGGGGATTCCTCGACGGCCAATGTCGCGAAATGGGACCCTTCGACCTGGCCGAAAGAGGCCAAGGGCGTCGGCGCGACCGAGGCGCCGCGGGGCGCTTTGGGCCATTGGATCAAGATCAAGGACGGCCGCATCGAGAACTACCAATGCGTGGTGCCCACCACCTGGAACGGCTCGCCGCGCGACACCAAGGGCCAGATC